>DAIRSW010000039.1:7696-20705 GCA_036804205.1 Verrucomicrobiia bacterium
GAGAGCTCCGGGGTGACCCGAGCTGCCGCGGCCGTGTTCCGGCGATAGCGAAATTGCAATTGCCCGTTTTCCATGGCGAATTCAGGTAAGCTTTCTATATCGTTTGCAATGGGATTCAAGCCCATTGCAAACGCCTGCACGTTGCTTATGCCATCGCCAGAGAAGTCTTGAGTCGGATGATTCGCTAAGGTTCCTGGAGCGAGGCTATTGGCTTGCTCTTGCACCGCCGCCCAGGTTTGGTAAGTGGTTTGCGGAACTGTGACGGGAGTCACCGAAAGATTCGCTCCGGCTGGCCATGTGACATGGCTTTGACCGGCACGCACACTCAGAACGCGAGAGATTTGGTTAACAGGCTGATAGACGAAATGCTGACCTGCCTGAACCACCTGTTGGTGCTCAAGGGTCGCCTCTTGGAGGTTGGAAAACGTTATTGTATCCACATACCATCCTGTTCCAGCACCTGCCGTGTTGTAGTAGGACCCACTGCTATAAAAATAACCAAATCGAATTTTGATTCGTTGACCGGCATACGCAGAAAGACTTCGAGAAACTAGCTGGAACGAAGTTTGACCTGAAGTGCTATTACCAACTCGGGAGAACAAAGTATCCCAGGTCTGTCCGTTGTCATTGGAGACTTGCAAGGCGGCAGTTTGCGAGGACGCCGCCCAGCCGAGTCGGCTGTAAAATGTTAAGCCTGGACTCTGGGTCCCGACCAGAAAATCCTTTTGGTAGGTCAGAAACTGGTTAACAGGAGAAGTGTGCGCAAACCGATACGCTCCAGGATCGCTATGACGCACTATGGTGTTATACCCGCTGTAGCCTGCACTTGTGCCGTCAATCATTCGCGTAAGACCGCTAGGAGAATCGTTCGCAGCCGGCGTAACTTGGTCCACGGTGACTTGGTATCGCGTGGCTCCAAATACCGGGCTGATCACGAAAGTATTGGGCTGATTTATTAGCACAGAGGCCGGTCCCTGCAGCGTCGCGGGAACATAATTTAGGATGTAATCACGCTTATGGTTAATTTGTCCATCCAGGGAAACGGAAAAATCCTGGGCAAACTCCGGGTCAGAAAAAGTAACCGTCCGTGTCGCACTGGTGGCCGGAATAGGCACCTCATACCCGCCGGCCGTAGCAGTCTCGGTATAATGCGAGCCGCCTTGCACATCCACCCGGATCCCTGAGATTCCCTCCCCGGGATCGTAAAAGCCGTTTCCATTAAAATCGTAGTAAACAACCCCAGTCAAAAGTGGGCCGGGCGTGCCATCGCTTCTGGCGAAATCCTGAGTCATCATCAAGGCGTTAAAATCTGTGCCGTTACTTGTGAAAACGCCGCTCCGAACACCAACGCCAAGCTCTTCGTATTGGGCAAGCAGGATATTAGGCCGGTGACTAGAGCTTAAAAACAGTGCGTTATAAGCTTCAAACGTTCTCGACACCAAATCCAAGGCTCCGGTAGTCCCTGTCCAGGCAATGTTTTCGCCACTCGTAAACAGTCCACTGAAGGGGTAACCAGCGCTCGCCATTCGTTGTTGCCAAGAGGCACCACCCTGCCCGGTGTGAGAAAACGTGTTGGTGTCTAACATCCACTGCGAATGGGCGCCGGCTGCGTTGACCAAGGCTTGATGGGAGGCGAGAGGTTGTTTCGGCGTGTTGCTGATTGTGCCTGGCGCGAGATCTTGATTTAAACTGATTCCTAAACGAGTCGCCTCAGCCCCAGGATTGGCCCGGGCTCGATTGACCAACTCAAGAGTTAATTGCTCAAGCTCAGTCACCTCTGCGGATTCATGCAAAGCTGGCTGGGCTGTGCCGGTCTCGCAGGAAAGAGCCCATAGCATACCGCTTACACCCAGGATTGAGATGCGGACAATCGCTCGCCTGGCCGGACCGCAGAGACCAAAAGACGCACCCTGCAATGCAGCGCTGCTTTTGAAAGCCTGGGCAATTAATACTGCCAAAATCGTAGATCGCAAATTCCTCATTATTAGATGTTTATACACTTTATAAAGCATTAAGCGAGCCAACGCGATTTCTGCACGCAATTTCAACGGGAATGGTTGCACAAATGCAACAGGGCGAACACCCCAAAACCGGTGGACGATCCTTAGCTCCAGGGGAACGGTGTAAGGGCGAGTCGAAAGACGCCGAAAACCTGGCCGCTTCGCGCAAACCCACACCAATGCCATGGAATCTTTTCTTTACATACTTTTGGCCATTCTCATTCTTGAGGGCTATTCGGCGTGGCGTGGCGCCACTTTCATGCCTGAGGCAATCCTGTGTCTCTTAGTGTATCTTCTCATGTTTTTGTGGCGAATTGCTCTGGGAGTCGAAGGGTTTTGGCTCAGCCAACCCTTTCTTAACCCCGACTCGTTCAGTGATATTTCGCCACTTGTATGGACTTCAATACTGGTCCTGTTCTCAGCGCTCGCCCTGATTGCCGGAATTCGCATTTTGGTAGCGGACTTTTCCGAGTATCGCATTTCCGCTGTGGGCCGGCTTCTCGCCATGCTGGCAGTGAGCTGGCTTTTCTTTCAAGAAAGAGGGCATGCCGAGAGAGATTTGGCCTCTCATCACATCGCCAAGCAAGCTCGAGCGCAGGCTTTCACAATTGAGAAGCAACTTTACGAAAATGACGCGATTCTTCTCGCCATAACTCAATGGTGGCAACAGCTATCGGATCCTCCACAGCGCATCCAATTGCAATACCTCGGAGGTGAAGAACCGAAAGACCTTCCCAGCCAAAGCTACGTCGCCGGCCTCAAAAGAACCGGCCTCCCTTTGGTTCACGGGAATGGCGCCGGAAAGATCCAGCCGCTCTATGTGCGAGTGATCCCGCAAAGCGAACCCGGCCAAGTGCTGCTGCATTTGTCCTTTAGCTCCGTATTGTCATTGAGCTCCCAGGAGACCGATGGCATCCCCGTCACCCTTGACGGAACCTCATTGTGACGTGGAAGCCTCAACAACAAACCGTCACTTCACCAAACATCCAATTCCGTAGCCGGAGCCAAGCACTCCAACCCGGGAATGTGCTTAAAGTGCGCGTCATCCGTCAAGACCCACGCTCCCAGAGAGAAAGCGCAGCGAGCGATGATAAGATCTTGAGCTGGCAAAACCCTCCCTTTTCGATCAAGCTGCCAGGCTAAGTCTGCGGTATCTTCCCAGACTCTGTTGCCGGTGGGAACATTGATCATCACATCCAAGAACGAGGCCAGCGAGCGCCGCACCCTTTCGACCTTAAGCCCACGCTCTACCTCAAGCCGCACCATGCCGCAGGTCGCGAGATCGCCAGGACCAATCCAATTCCCTAAGCATTCCGAAGGGTCAATTCCACGTCGCAATAAGCCGATGTAGACATTGCTGTCCACCATTACGATGCCGTCCACTAAGACCTTCCATATTTAGGAGGCTGCTCAGCGACGCGCATGGCCGCAACGTCGTAGTCGGGATCAACCGCGTTGATCATTTCCTCTTTGCTCAAGCCCAAGCCAGTACGGATCAAAGCTTTGAAACGCGCTTTGCGATCCATCTCACGCAAAGCCATTTCAACAGCTTCAGTCTTGCTGGCAAAACCGTATGCCTCAACCACGCGTGTGATCAAAGCCTCATCAATGTGCATTGTCATTTTCATGCCATACACTGTATGGCATGCCCGCTTTCGTCAAGACTTTTTTTAGTGACCACGAAGCCTCGCCAGCAGCAGGATCGTGAATGTGCTTATTCAATTTCCTGGAGTAGTCGGAGAACAATACGTCGCTGAGCACCCCACGCGAACATCTGGCCTGGAACGCTGAGCGTTACTCCCACGGCGGTGCCGCCGTCCACACGCTCGACTCCAATGGTGAGCTCGCCGCGGAGCATGAAGATACTCATGGGAATCGTGGCACCGAAAACGCAACCTGCTGCGGCTTGCTGGACCGTGTGGAGCTTTTGCCCATTGAGCGCGAGGCTGACGAGTATTCGCACAATGGTTTCCCCCACCGGGAGAGGCAGAATCCTTGCCTCTGAGTGTTTGCTGCCAAACCCAAGAGCGCGCGATACAGGCATGGCAGCTTTCAGGATCACATCCAAGCTGACAGGCACGACCTTGAGCGAATCAACAATAGCAAAAACCTGTTTCTCAGACAGGGCGGTGCGTGCGTTCCGGCCAGCTTCGGCAAGGCGATGACGCACGGCGGGGTCGGCGACGAGGACTTGATATCGCACTTCGTCTTGATAACGGGCCGGTTGATTAGTCTCCTCAACGATGAGAACGGAGCCCTCTTCACGGCCCGCCATTGATCCCTCCTCGACGAGTTGGGCCACTGGCGAGACGCCAAGTTGACGTCCGCAGTTAGCGCAGAAGGCATCGTTCGGTGACACCGATTTGCCGCAAGCGGTGCAAAAATTCGTCATAAATAAAGGTGTCTTAAGGGCAGCCCAAATTGAGAGAAAAACAAAATCTTCATGCGACTGTAACGATCGTATCGCAGCAGGGAGTTTTCATTAGCCTCGTTCATCTAAATGCATTTTTTCTATGGCGTCCTACCCATTGGTCAAACTCTTTCTTCGTCTCTCTCCGCATTTTTTATCTCGCCAGCCATGCAATCCCACCTAGAATGCCGAATGGTTATCGCTCGCCGCATAACATTCTGGCTTGTTGCCACATTGCTTCTCATTTCCCTGCTCGGTTGTTCGGGAATCGCGGTTTACAATCACGTCGTTGCACAAAGAGCCTCCGATTGGGAAGCCTCCCTAGAATGGTGCGAGGACGGCGTCCGCCGGGGTTGTGAGGAATTCGTGATCGGCTCGGAGACCGGGGGCACTCTTCTGATGGTCCATGGTTTTGGGGATGTTCCGGAGGTTTGGCGTCCCATGGCCAAAGCCTTTGCCAAGCTCGGCTACCGCTGCCATGCGGTGAGGCTGCCAGGTTTTAGCGAACCTCTGCAAGCCAGAAGAGATTTTGTCTGGCAGAATTGGACCAACTCTGTGACCGACACGTTTCAGTCCGGACCCGGACCAATCATCGTGGTGGGACACTCTTTAGGCGGTGCCACACTTATCCGCGCTGTGTTGGACGAGCAAATCAAGCCACAAGCGGTCATCCTTCTAGCTCCTCTTCTTGAAGTTTCCAACCGGAGAAGCGTGCTGCTCTCGCCAAGAAAATGGTTTCAGCTCTTCGGCCAACACATTCCTTTGACCGAGTCACCTTTCCCGAGGGACGTGCTTAAACCGCACGCGACTGACCATCTTCCGACCGACCGGTTTACTCCTCGTTCCGTCTACACCGCCTTGTTTGCCATGCTAGAACTGAACTGGGCGCAGGCCGAACACTTCACGACACCCCTCTTTTTGGCCACCACACCTCACGATCGAGTGGTGCGCAGTGATCGTGCCATTGACTGGTTTGACCGAACACCGAGTGGCCTTCAAAAAATGCATGTCTCGGCCGATAAATCCGGCCATGTGTTGCCGCTTGACTACGATGCCGACAGCTTGGTGCAAGAAATCCATACTTTCATCCAATCCTTGTAAGCAGATCTCACAGAGACCTCAGTCATGCCGCCCCTGCGCTCGCCGGTGTGTCCAATAAGAGACTTGCGATTTCGTCCGCGACCATGCGCCCTGGCCTTGTCAGTCGGATCCGACCTTCTTCTGTATCCTCCAAATAGCCTTCCTTTGTTAAGCCTTCGAGGTGCTCAGGGCAGGTTTTCCAAGCCTCTTTGGGAACGCCCTGCGCCGTGCGCAAACCAAAAGCCCAAGCCTCCTGCTCCAGCACATCCTCAGTGAGATCTTCGGCCCAGGCCAAGTTCGCGTGACCGATTTCCATTCCGGCCACATAGGCTTCCGTCGACAAGACATTTTGCCATCTCCGTTTGCCCACCCGACTCACCGCGCTGGGACCAAGGCCGAGGTACTCTTGCCCATGCCAATATCCTAGGTTGTGATGACACTCAAAACCCGGTTTGGCATAGTTGCTAATCTCATACTGCTGATACCCCGCGCTCTCCAGCACATCCATGGTCATCTCAAAAAATTCTGCTTCCTGCTCAACGTCGCGCTTCATCCTACCCGTTTGGAGCAGTCGAAAAAACTCCGTATCCTCTTCGTAGGTCAAACAATAGGCACTCACATGCTCGGGTTCCAGTGTGATCGTTTTCTCCAAGTCCTCACGCCAGGCTGACAAAGCCAAACCAGGCGTGCCGAATATGAGATCAAGGTTTAAATTTTTCACCCCGGCCTGGCGCAACACTCCTACACTTGTCTCGGCTTGTTCAGCGGTGTGCACTCGGCCCAAGACTTTAAGAATTTCTGGATTCCAACTCTGCACCCCCATACTGATTCTGGTGAGTCCATGACTAAGCATTGCGGCAGCCTTTTCTTGACTGACCGTCGCAGGATTCATTTCCACCGTCCACTCAGACAAAGCGGTTAAATCGCAGTGCTTATGAATCGCTGCAAACAATCGCAACAACAATGGCGTCGGAAGCGCGGTGGGAGTGCCGCCACCGAAAAAAATCGTCCCGACCTTAGGCGCTCCGTGCCGCCTCGCGAAATTCTCTAGCTCGGCCTCGACCGCAGAGACGTAGGGTGCCATCTGCGCCCCGCGCATTTCCTCCTTAAAAAAACTGCAATACGGGCAGATTTTTGGACAGAACGGAACGTGAAGATAGAGGAGCATTGTGGTGATGCAGGAACGCAGTCGACCAAAAATGCGGCAGGAACGCTTCCGTTCACGCCGAGGCAAACAAGGCGATCTAGTGGTTTTGTGATGTCAACGAAGCTACGCCCGGAGAGCTAGCAGTGCACTCCTGCTGGTTTATTTTTTCTTAAACTTCGGATGAGCGATCAAAGTATCCGCTAACTCGGATGGGTTGGGAGCAATTGCTACGCCCGCTGCCTTTAGTGCTTCAATTTTGCCTTCTGCCGTTCCTTTGCCGCCGCTCACAATCGCACCCGCATGGCCCATACGCCGACCTGGAGGCGCACTCGCCCCGGCAATAAAGGCTGCTACCGGTTTACTGCAATTCTCAGCAAGCCAAGCCGCCGCTTCCTCCTCTTCGCTACCTCCGATTTCTCCAATCATAATGATAGCTTCAGTCCCAGGATCGTTTTCAAACCGCTCCAACACATCGCTAAATGTCAAACCATGGATAGGGTCTCCCCCAATGCCCACACAGGTGGACTGGCCGTAGCCGCGGGAGGTGATCTGCCAGACAGCTTCGTAGGTCAAGGTTCCCGAGCGGGAAACCACTCCCACAGTCCCGGGCGCATGGATATAACCTGGCATAATTCCAATCTTACATTGCTCCGGCGTAATGATCCCAGGACAATTGGGGCCGATCAGAATTGAGGAGCTGCCCTGCAAAAGTGTTTTGGTTTTGAGCATATCCATCACCGGGATTCCTTCGGTAATGCATACAATCAGTTCAATCCCAGCGTCAGCAGCCTCGGCGATAGAATCGGCTGCAAAAGGAGGCGGAACAAAAATCATGGTCGCGTTGGCTCCTTCTTTCTCGCGAGCCTCCTTCACTGTATCGTAAACCGGGATGGTATCATCAAACAACTCCCCGCCGCGTCCGGGAGTTACCCCGGCCACAACTTTGGTTCCGTAATCGCGACAACCCCGCGCGTGAAAACTTCCTGATTTACCGGTAATGCCCTGCACAAGCAGGCGAGTATTTGAATCGACAAGAATGGACATAACAATTTGTCTAAGTCTATGCCTGGGACCAAGGCTCTTCGCAAGGCTGGAGGGCAAAAAAAATTCCTTTATTCTTGAGTAAGACCAAAGGATTGGCTACCTGATGGGAAGTATGGAATTATTCGTGACCGGCGGCGCTGGCTTTATCGGCAGCAATTTTGTTCGACATGTGCTGGAGCACTACCCGCAAGCAAGGGTGCTGAACTACGATGCGCTTACCTATGCTGGCCATCCAAGCTCCATCGCCGACTTGCCCACTCGCTATAAGGACCGTTACCGTTTTGTGCAGGGCGACATCGCCGATCAAGATCAGGTGCAAAATCTTCTAGGCGACGACCTCTTCTACGCCGTGGTCAACTTCGCCGCCGAATCCCACGTGGACCGGTCCATTCATTCTTCCATGGACTTTATCCGCACCAATATTGCTGGAACCCAGGTGCTTCTTGATGCTGCTCGAAATTCTGGAGTCCGACGATTCGTTCAAGTTTCTACCGACGAAGTGTACGGTTCCCTAGGGCCAGAAGGTCGCTTCAGCGAAACCTCCCCCTTGCAGCCGAGCTCGCCTTACTCGGCAAGCAAATGCGCAGCCGACCTCTTAGCCCTCGCTGCCCACCACACTCACGGTCAAGACGTGGTCATCACTCGCTGCTCCAACAATTACGGACCCTTCCAGTTTCCGGAAAAACTCATTCCGCTCATGATAACACGGGCGCTGAACGATGAAAAGCTTCCGGTCTATGGCGACGGCCTCAACGTTCGCGACTGGATTCATGTCAGCGACCATTGTCGCGCCGTCAATTCCGTCCTGCATCAAGGCCGCTCGGGGCATATTTACAACGTGGGTGCTGACTCCGAAATGCGAAATATTGATGTCGTCCACATGCTACTTCGCGAGCTCGGCAAACCAGAGTCACTCATTGAATTTGTTAAAGATCGGCTGGGGCATGATCGCCGCTATGCCATTGACTCTGCCAAAATTCGTCAGGAACTCGATTGGAAACCGCTCGTTCATTTTGCAGATGGTCTTTCACAAACCATTAAATGGTATCGCAACAACGAAGCCTGGTGGCGGCCCCTCCTGAACACCTGACACCAGATGAGCACCCCCAACCTTCTCATTATTGGAGCCGGCGGACGCTTAGGCGGGGCTCTTTGTCGCCACTTTTTTCAGCACTCCTTTCGGGTTCTCCCCTGGACGCGCCATGAGCTGGAGCTGTCCGCCCTCGAAGCTCTCCAAGAAAAACTGCAAACCACGGCGTTCGATACTCTTATTAACTGCGCTGCCTTCACCAATGTGGACCAGTGTGAGTCAGACCGGGAGTTGGCCGAGACCATCAATGCGCTAGCCCCGAAAATCATGGCTGAGGAATGTGCCAAAAAACAGGCACAGTGCATTCATATCAGCACCGACTACGTTTTTGATGGCACTCAGGAAGGTGGTTACAAGGAAGACGACCAACCTCATCCCCTAAGCCATTACGGAGCCACCAAACTTCTCGGAGAACGACTCGTTCATGAAGCTAACCCAAAAGCGTGGGTCATTCGTGTTTCGTGGGTTTTTGGCCCGGATCGTCCTAGTTTTATCGAATGGATTCTTGACCAGGCCCTTCAGAACGAAAGCGTTCAGGCCATTGGCGACAAGTGGTCTGCACCTAGCTACACCATGGATCTGGCGCGATGGTTGCAAGTGCTCCTTGAGCACCAGGACGGTGGCACCCTGCATATGGCCAACTCCGGCTTTTGCAGCTGGCAAACTTACGGGCAAGAAATGCTCAACCTCGCATACGAATACGGCCTTCCGGTCAAAACCAAGACCGTCGATTTTCAAACCTTAGCCGAGATGAAAAAATTTGTCGCCCAACGCCCTATCCACACCGGTTTGTGCAACGAAAAGCTATCCTCACTTCTCGGTCATCCCCCCCGAACTTGGCAAGACGCCTTAGCCGATTACTTCCAACAATTTATTCTGCCACGTTTCCAAAGAACTGGCCGGGTCTTATAAAACCCTTACTGTAAATCCCACGTCTGATTGTAGTAATAAAATCGGTCACTGCCCAGCTCCTTTACAGCTTCCAGCCTTACCTCGACAGATCCGCTCCAGGCGCGAATCATAGCCCGTCGAAGACCTGAGTTACTGGCCAAATACTCAGTATTTAAATCAAGACGCCCAACATATCTGGCTAAAAGCTGAATAGGATCCACGCCTTCCTGTTGCGAGGTTTCAAACAACCAGTCACCCTCCTCCCGTTGGCGAACAAAACGTTGCACAGCCTCCAAAGGCAAATCCGTCGCTGCTGCAATCAACTCCGCAGAGGCATCCCGCACATCGATTCCCCCGGTATGGTAAATGCTAAAGGCTTCCATCCAATTTGGCTGGTATCCATCAATGATCTCAATATTCAGCACATGCGGAATTTGTTCCGGACTCGTGAACCTCCGATTGCGGGGCATGATTGTCCGCCCTTCCCGAACATATTCGTCCCGCTCTGCGCCTTGGAGTCGTGGCAGATCGTCTTCGTCAACCCAATCTAAAAGACAGTCGATCACCCGGTCGCTTTCCGATTTGGGAACACCCCACAGGGCAAAAAGGCGCTCCAGCAAAACGCGGTCCTCACGCATCAAAACTGCATTCAAAGGAATACGCGAAGCTTCCGAAAAAATCTCCACCTCCCAGCCTTGCTCGCCCACGCTCCGGCTCAACAGCGGATCCGCTTTACGAATGTCCGGGTGAAAAGCAAGAGCCAAAGCCGACTCGGCTAGCACCAGCGCCTCCTGTACCCGAGTATCTTCCGTTGAGTTTTCCAGGCTGTTCAGCACCATAAAACTTGCCCCCATTCCGGCTACAAGCAGCAAAAACACCGCCCAAATCACCAATAGCAACGCCGAGCCCGCGTTTTCTTGTCTACATACATTGGTGCTCATCGCGATTCCTCCTGACCCGGATTGGGGACCCGCTGCCGCGGCAACACTCGAAACACCCAGCGTCGCTCAAGTTCTTCATTCAAAAAACGAACCGTCAACTCCACCAGCATCGGACGTCCACTGTCGAACTTCCAATCACGGATCCATTCTCGCGTATCAAAATCCAAAACCCGCCACTGAACCGAATCGATGCCTCGCAAAAGCGGTAAGCCACCCCGGGGCTCTTGTCGTTCCAAGGCAGCTTCTTCAAACCGCAGCTGGGTTCGTAAATAAAGATAATCTCCTTCAACCGCCTCCCCGTCAGCTGCTTCCCCACGGGGTTCATGTGCTAAAATCAATATCAGATGCCGGGATGAGACCGTCTGATTTTCGCCATCTTCTTCCTCCAAATCATCTTCATCCGGCCATGGCTGTGCTTCTAACAAGGACAGCCAGCGCAGCAATTCCGCGCGTCGGATCGCCAGCTGTTGATAGTACTTGTCGCCATACTTGACTACTTCAATTTCAAAAAGTGGCCGAGTCGGCAAATTGCCAAAAAGATCTGACAAAAAAAACTCCAAGGAACGCATCTCAGATGTGCGCGTCACTGTTTGTCGCATTTCCCCCATGGTGCTGAAAGCCATATTCAGAACCGTAAAAATGCCACCCATTAAAACTGAGATAACGGCCATCGCCCCGAGGACTTCCAGCAGGGTAAACGCATTGCCTATTCGTGTGGAGCTATTCGTAGGCATAAACCTCCCGCTCCATTGCCGGGTAACTTGACTCTCGACCCGGCGTAAACGCTATCTGCAAACGCCAAAGATTCGAAAGCACAACGTCATCCTGACTCCTCATCTCGAGCGGCTCCACGCTCAGCCGCATCCGGCCATTCTCCAAATCCGGAAGCTCAACAACGTCCTGAAACTCTTCCGCCGGTCGCGCTTGCAATTCTCGCAAAGCATTCAGCGTAACCTGCTGCACCACGCGTTGACGTTCTGACTCGAGCGTTGCTCCAATCAGATTCTGGTAAGCCAAGAGAAAACCGCCCCCGACGATAGCAAAAACAGCTAGGGCGACCAACGCCTCCAACAAAAGAAACGCCTGCGCACCTATTCTCATTACTCCAACCTTTCGCTCAAAAGCACCGCACCCAAAAGTCCATACTCCTGTTCGGCCTGTGACCGGGCCGTCTTCATGAACATCCGCAACGGCGTCGATAAACCATTCGGCAAGTAGACCACCCGCGTTTTCTCCGGAGCCTCATGCCAGCCGTGGCTGTACCAGACTTCGTAGTTCCACTCAATGTCTTCCTCCGGCTGCCATGAGCCACCGTGAGAATCCTCGTCTCCGAGATCACTCTCCATCGGGTGGATCACCAAGCCATCCTCATATCGACTCAGAGCCCAAGTCACCTGCTCCTCTCGAGCACGTCGCGCCGCGTTTTGGTGGAGCACTTGCAACTCTCGACACCAACCTCGCAGCCTTTCCACCTCCCCAAGATTCGAGGCCAATGGAATGGTCACCGCCAAAATGATGGACATGATGCCCACCACCAAAAGCAACTCAAGCAGCGTCATCCCCGCTCGAGCCAGCCGGACATTGCTCTTCAATCGTCACTCCAATTTCCGATGTCGTCGAGACTTTCCACACCGTCCGCCCCAAGACTCCACAGATCAAAAGACTGAGGATTCTTCACGCCGGGCCGTCTGTAAAGGTAAGCGTTATCCCACGGGTCCCGCAGCTCTCGCTCAAGGAGTGGCTGCCAGCGGTTGGCGTTTCGTATGCTTTCCGGCTTATGAGTCAGAACCTTCAATCCTTGTTCGGTGGTCGGTAGCGAGCCATGCCGAATTTCAAAGGTTCTTAGCTGGCTAGTTAAAGAAATAATGTCTTGCTGCGCGCGTTGTTCTCGTGCGGCTTCAATGTTACCTCGCAACACAAAAATCCCGGCTCCCAACAGCACCGCGATGATGCCTAAGACCAGAATAATTTCGAGCAGAGTAAAGGCGTCGGCTTGGGCGAGCCGCGACAAACGCTTGGGGAAGGAGGATGATTTGATTTTCATAAACGAGTTGGGCAAAATAGCTACGGCAAGTCGGGCAGCTCCAAGGAGTCTTCCACTGCGTCAAACGGGGCTTCTTCATCAGCACCCAGGGCTTGGCCGACCTCGACTGATGAGGCATTAGCGTCCCACTCCATAGCAAGAGGATCCAGCATAAAGTTCGGCTCCTTGGTGGGCTCCGGTGGATAGACAACCTGCAACCGAACGTTAGAAAACACTAAGCCTTCGGCGATAAAAACAGTCTGGGTAGCCGGTCGTACTGCAATTGAGTTAATTCCAACTTGAAGCTCCTCCCCAAGCACGAACGCCCGTGCCGCTTGCTTACCGGCAAATTGAAGGCGCTCATCAAAAAAGTAGGCGGGATC
>DAIRSW010000040.1:0-3571 GCA_036804205.1 Verrucomicrobiia bacterium
ATGGGCATGCCGTTTCTTGGCATTAAGGATACTGGTTGGCTAAAAGGCGTGCCATGGCACTCGTGGCCCGCAGTTCGAGGTTTTCTTCAGGGGCTAACAGACCAAGATCTTGCAGTTCAAATCTGAAGCCCCAGGCTACAATAAAAGCGCGCTTGGCGCTGATTTGCCATGGCTTACTTGCCGAGTTTTTCTCGATACTCCGACAGGGTTCCTGCCGAACCTAATTTCACATTTCGTGAAGCGATGAATTTGGCATACTCGCTCATGAAAATCTTGCCTGGTGGGCGGAAGTCGAACTCCTCGGGTTTATCGCGGAAAAATTCGCGGTGAACTCTGGTCCAGACCAAGCGACCGTCGGTATCGATGTTCACTTTAGCAACCCCAAGCTTGGCGGCTGGAAGATACTCATCCTCGTTCACTCCACGAGCGCTGGGATTTAATGCACCGCCAGCGGCATTGATTCGGGCCACTTCATCAGCTGGAACAGAAGAACTGCCGTGCATCACAATTGGCGTGGGTGGGAGACCCGCTTTCTCGAGATTCTTTGCAATGTCCTCAATCACGTCAAAGTGGAGTGATTGGGATCCTTGAAACTTGTAAGCCCCATGGCTTGTGCCGATGGCCGCCGCTAATGAGTCGCAACCGGTTTGCTTGATAAATTCTACAGCTTCCACGGGGTCGGTCAGGCAGGAGTGCTTTTCGTCCACCTGAATATCTTCTTCCACGCCACCGAGCATGCCCAACTCGGCTTCTACGCTAATGCCTTTGGCGTGAGCCCGATCTACAACGCGTTTGGTGATGGCGACGTTTTCCTCAAAGGGATGGTGTGAGGCATCGATCATCACCGAGGAGAAAAATCCTGAGTCAATGCAATCATAACAGGTTTCTTCGTCGCCATGGTCCAGGTGCACAGCGAAAATTGATTCTGGAAAAATATCACCGGCAGCGCGAATAACCGCTTCGAGCATGCGTTTGTCGGTGTATTTGCGGGCTCCTTTTGAAATTTGGATGATGAAAGGCGCCTGCGAGTCGATGGCACCCTGAAACAAACCCATGGCTTGTTCTGCGTTGTTGATGTTGAAGGCTCCTACGGCAAAACGGCGGTAGGCAATTTTATAAAGATCTGCAGTCGTGACAATCATGACACTCCTAGTTTGGCTCAGACCAACCCTGGCGCAAGGCAAAAATTCCTTTTTTCACGCCTTCTTTGCCTTACTGCGCTACGGCGCCCTGCACGTAGATCGGTTCGACAATTTGCTGGGACAGCCAGCGCTCCGGGTCCTTCGCAAAAGCTAAGCCTAACTCTGCGGCGATGGGTGGCACCACTTTTAAGTCTGGACACGCTTTCCAGGCTTGGGTCGCAACTAGAGGCTCATCACAACGCTGACACTCTTTTTCTTCGACAGGAAAGAGCTTCAATGCGCCGACCTCACCCGATTGCACAGTCAGCAGAAACCCCATCCTGCGCCCGGCATCTCCAATCACAGAATAACGTTCTGGAACAAAGCCACCCCAATCTAACCCCAAAACAGAAGGCAATCCGACAACCGAAACACCCCAAGCCAAAGCTAAGCCGTGGCCAGCGCTCAGGCTCATTCGTAGCCCTGAGTAGCTGCCTGGTCCAATGCCGACCACCACGACCTCGGGCTGGTCCGGCAAGTCAGTCATGGCCTCCAACAATTCTCCTCCACTTGTGCGGCCGGACACAAAAGGAGCTGTCCAGCGCACCTCATTTCCCTGACCAAAAGCCAAGCCGCCTTGGGGTGTTGAGTTTTCAATGACCAACCACCTCATGGCACTTGACCGGATTCACGCCCAAAATGCAAAACTCTTTGACCACCCTCCGCAGCGGTCAGATGCAGCCACACCGCGTCGGGAGGCAGCAAGTCGAAAAATTTATCCGCCCATTCCACAAAAATGGCGCGTCCCTTCAATTCATCAAAGCCAAGCGCCCAAGCCTCCACAATCGTCTCCAAGCGATAAAAATCTAAATGAAACACCAGACCGTCCGGGGTGAGGTATTCGTTGATTAAAGAAAAGGTTGGACTTCCGAAAGCGCCTTGCTGAACGCCCCCGAGTGCTTCCACTGATGCTCGAACCAGGGTGGTTTTCCCGGCGCCTAACGGGCCGCACAGTCCCACCACACAGCCATAGGGAAGCTGGGGTGCCCATGTCCTTGCCCACGCGGAAGTGCTTTCTTCATTCTCGAAAATGACTGAATCCACGAGGCAACTCCTTTTGATTTTGAGGTTCTGTTAAATGTCCGATGGCGTTCAGGGGGAGCTGTGGCCAAGCTTTATCCCACGTAGGTTTGACAGCTTCCCACACCTGAGGTGCAAAAGCCATCAACAACTCGTAGTCCTCGCCGTCTTGAATGGCCTGTTCCCAGGAGCATCCTTCACGAATTGGCACGTCCTGAATTTGAAACCCACAACCGGATGCCTTCGCCAGCCGAGGCAAATCACTCCCTAAGCCATCGCTTAGATCCATCATCGCATGGGGCACAAAATGTTGACACAACCATTGCGCCTCCCGCAATCGCGGCTTGAAATGCAGGTGCCAGCCGGCCAGGGAACCGCCCAAGCAACCGGTCACTGCCAATACGTCACCCGGTTGCCCTCCTGAGCGTCGCACAATTTTTTGTCGCTCTCCAACTCCGGTGAGATGAACGTCTGCCCAAAATCCCGAGGGGATGCGCATAGTTTCGCCCCCGACCACAGAAATGTTCCAGCGTTGGGCCTCCAGCATAAATCCTTGTGCGAAACTCTGGAGCCAGCTCCAGGCGCGCTCCTGGTTTATACCCAAAGTGAGCATGGCATACTTCGGTTCGGCCCCGCCCATCGCGGCAAAGTCGCTCACCGCACGTTTTAAAGCCTTACCTCCCACCAACTCCGGACTTGTGTCTGCTGAAAAATGAACGTCCTCTGCGACCGCATCACACTTCCAAACCCACACTTCGTGCCCTTCAGTTGCAAGCACCGCGCAGTCGTCACCGGGACCGACCGCCACCCCGGAGCTTCCCTCCGTGGCCTGAAAAATCTCAAGCAACCGGCGCACCACTTCGTCCTCGCCTAAAGTTGCAACCGTCATCTTAACTCCGGAATAAAATGCAGCATCGCCAAGGTTGCTGCATTGAACAACGCGTGGATGGTCATCGGGACGATTAAGCTTCCGGTAAATTCATAAGCAAGCACCAGAATTATGCCAAGAAACATCAGCGGCAGAACGGCCGGAGCATGCATGTGAGCCAACCCAAATAAAAGGGCGCTTAACAGCATGGCCATGGTCAGACCAACATAGCGCTTAAGTGCCGGATACAAAAATCCGCGATAGACAAACTCTTCACAAATCGGCGCGATGATAATGGCCATAGCAATCATCACAATCTGCGATTCGGCATTGGGAGCTTGTTTAATCATTTCCAGCACCGGCTGTGGGTCCGGACGCCCTCCGTAGATTTGGTATAAGAGGCTGCTGATCAAGCCCAGGACTGGATATACTGCGAGGAGAAAAACCATTGACCAGCCGAGCGATGGCAAGAAGCCGCTTTTGTTCATGCCACACACGTGCA
>DAIRSW010000040.1:3581-12513 GCA_036804205.1 Verrucomicrobiia bacterium
CAAGGGATCATAGCCGCGCCAGCAAATCACGGTTAAGGGCACCGCAAAGATGACGAGCTGCACCACCATCACCGTGAGCATTCCGCCGAGGGCCATAGCGGCCGGGTCAGTGGTCTCATTGGTCTCGGCGAGGGATTGGGATTGCCACGCTAGGACAAAAAATAGTGCACACCAAATCAGGCCGACGGCCAACTCGGCGGGACCGAAGCTTTCGACACTCACCTTTTGACGGCCCGACCGGGACACCGTCAGGAAAACCCAACCATAAAACCAACACGCCAGAGTTACCAAAATCAGCCCCAAAATGGCGGCCACTTGAGTGTCAACTCCCTCGGGCAGTTCAGCTTGCCCAAGCGCAGCAATGAAGAAACTTGGCATTGGCCACTCCCCAAACATGCCTTTACTCAACCCGCAATTCCGACAAGCTCGCTTGGGCGCTCGCGAAATCCTCGGGGCTCAGGGCACTGCTTCTATCGATCTGCACGGTGCTCTGCTTTCCAAACGCATCAACCGTGACGTGGAGGGTCTGGTTCACATCCCAGCGATAAGTCAGCTCGACGGGCGAGCCCTTCGGCAAAAATGGCGGCAGCTCCACTCGGCATATACCCAGGGGGGTGCACTCGCCGGGAAGCGAGCTTTCGCCTTCCACAACCCGGACGACCACTTCCTTCATATTTGCGGCGGCGGTGCCAAAACTATTTTTATTCTGCGCTGGCACGGTGGTCATCTTTTGAATCATGGGAAACACGTATTCTTCCATGGTATTTTCGTTCCACAACACCACGCCCAAAGTGTGACTGGTAATGTTAGTGACTTGCACAAGTCCACCCTGCGGATTGGAAAATGTTTCGCGTGTGGGAGCAGGGATAGTTTTTGGGACGGCTCCTTGATCCTCCTCCTCAAGCATGCACAGCATGGCTTGCATGGCCGCGCCGAGCGCCACCGCTTCGTCCGGGCTCACATCATGGTTTAGCCCCAGTCCAGTGACTTGAGTGATCATCTCTCGGACCATGGGCATCCGGGTCATGCCCCCTACCAACAAAATCCGGTCGACATTCTCCCAAGTCATTTTGGCCTCTTGCATCACAATTTCGCAGAGGGACTTACATTTTTCAATAAGATGACGGGAAAGTGTTTCAAAATCCTCCTTGCTCAGCTCGATCTTAATACTCTTGCCGTTGTGACTTAGCACAATGGTGGTGCGTGGCCGGGTGGATAGTTGGATCTTCGCAGCGATCGCTCGCGAATGCAGATCTTGGTAAGCTTGCAGATCCAAAAGCGGGTTCTCGCCGTGCATTCGGTCAAATTCGTCTGCTACCAGGTTCACAATGATGTCATCCCAATCCTTTCCTCCAAGGCGATGGTCTCCGTTGGTGGCCACCATCCGGATGCTGTTGTTCTCGATCTTCATGATGGTGACATCGAAAGTGCCCCCCCCGAGATCAAAAACAAAAATCGTCTGATTTTGGTCAAGCTTATCAAGACCGTAAGAAAGGGCCGCTGCGGTAGGCTCGTTAATGATGCGCAGCACGTTAAAGCCGGCCAACTTGCCTGCGGTTATGGTCGCGGTGCGCTCGGCGTCGTTAAAATACGCTGGAACAGTGATCACCACATCGGTCACCTCTTCATTCAGATACCGGGCTGCGTCGTTCTTCATCTTTTTGATGATCAACGCACTCAACTCCTCCGCCGAGTAGGCGGTCCCATTAAACTCGCGTTGAAACTCCGTCTTGGACTTGCCAATCTCGCGCTTGACGAAGTCGACGATTTTTTCTGGCTCGGCCACGGCATTTTGCTTGGCCATCGTGCCGACCGTCACGGCTCCTTCCTCGAACATAATGACCGATGGCGTGATCCGTTCGCTTTCGGAGTTGGGAATAATTTGCGGCTTACCATAGTGGTCAATATGGGCCACAGCGGAAAAAGTTGTACCAAGGTCGATGCCTACTGCTTTACGTGAACTCATGAGCGTGGTTGAATCTAAGGGGGCCGAACTGCTAAAAATTTAGATGATATGAAATGATCGATTTCCAAGATGCCGCGTCTCTGCAAAAGACGCAAGCCCAACCTTAGGCTCCGGGCTCGGTATAAGCCACGAATCAGGCTGGCCATGCCAAGCTCACAAGGCGATCCAAGCATGGTCCCAGCACTCCAATCCATTGGCGCTCAGTCACCTAAGACGTCCGATAGATCGGCTCATTCTCGGCCCGGATGGCTTTAAGATAAAGTTGAGGCGGTCGATGAGGTTTCCACTCGTTAATTTCCAAGTGAAAAGCCACCTGCCAAGGAGGGGCTGGTAATTTCTCTGGGGCATTAAAGAAAATGCTATCAATCCCGCCCTGGCCTTGAGTCAACATAATGCGCCAGTGCTTGTTTTTAATCCTTTGGGGTTCAAACACCGGGGTCACCCCTCGGCTCAGCAGAAGTGGTTGCTCGTTCTGCATCCCAAAAGGACCCAGAGCATCATGTACATCTATAAATTCACGATCAAGATCGGCCAGAGTGACTTCTGCATCCAATTGAAGCCGAGGTGTCAGACTTCGGGATGATGCCAAAGTTGCGATGATCTCCAAAAGCTTCATCTTAAATTCGTCAAATCTATCTGCCGCAACAGAAAAGCCTGCCGCTTGGCTATGTCCACCATACTTATCCAAGCAATCCCGGCAGGAATCCAGGGCCTGCACCAAACACAAATGCTCGAGGGAGCGCGCGCTACCCCGGCCCATCCCCTCTTCGTCAAAAGCCACTACAAAAGCCGGTCGATGAAAGGCTCGACACAAACGGCTGGCCACAATGCCAACCACCCCAGGATGCCAATCGGGAGCCCCGACCACCACCGCCGGACTCTGAATCTCAATGTCTGCCTCGGCCAAAATCTCGGCTGCCGCGAACGTTGTTGCTTCAATGTCCTGACGCTCGCGATTCTGCATCTCCAGGCGCTCCGCCAAAAGGTTGGCGTCGGTGGCGTTGTTGGCCATCAACAAAGCTAGGGCGTCATTTGCTGCCCCGAGACGCCCCGCGGCATTCAAACGTGGCCCTAGGCGAAAGCTGATGTCGCTCGACTTCAATCGCCCGACCACACCCGAGCGATGCAGCAATGCACGCAAACCTTCAGAATGGCTTTGTGGCATGCATGCCAAGCCGGCTCTGGTCAAAATCCGGTTTTCTCCGCGCATTGGTGCTAGATCGGCCACCGTTCCCAAAGCCACCAAATCCAGGTGATCCTTCAACCGGAAGCAGTCCACGCTGGCTTGTCGCAGCAGGGCATGCACCACTTTAAACACCACACCGGCGCTGCACAAGTAGGTGTGTTCGGTGCCCAACTTCGGGTTCACCCGCGCCACTGCGCAAGGGGGCGGCCCTTGCGGCTCGTGATGGTCCAAAATAATCACATCCACCCCCCGCTCCTTCAACCACGCCACCTCCTCTCGTGAGTTTGTCCCGCAATCAATGGCAATCAATAAACGCGGCTGCGCTTCGGCCAAGCACCGCTCCAAGCCCATCTGGGTCAGCCCATAGCCTTCGGCCATTCGCGAGGGCAAGTATGCGGAGACGTCTATCTCGTAAGCATGCAAAGCTTTTTGCAGCAGAGCCACCGAAGAAATGCCATCCACATCATAATCTCCAAACAATGCCACCGATTGCCTTTCTTTGATTGCCAGCAAAATTCTCTCCACGGCTTTATCCATGTCTGGCAGTCGCAAAGGATCGCTTAGGTTACCAAGCCGCGGATTTAAAAAAGTCTCAGCCTCACCCGCTTCCGTGATTCCACGTTGAACTAGGATCTGGCTAATTGCGCTGGGCAAACCGAGATTCCGACTCAATTGAGTCGCTTCCCCGTTTGATTGAGCAATGTGCCAAGTCTCGTCCACTGAGATCAGCCTAGCGACAAACACCATGCTGGCAAACCCCAAGGGCACTTTATCGTCATTCAAACCAGCCAGCCTATAACGACGCCGGGGTTTGGTGCTTCGCCTTTTATACCTAAGTCTAGCACTTTTAAACCTGAGGACTGAAGCACTACGCCATTCCCCCTCACACCCCATCAGGGCGGTAATGAACCTAGTTTGCGATGCAAGCAGTTGCGGAAGTGACCTGACAGCATCAGGCTGACGCCTATGCGCATTCTTCTTACGAATAATACTCTGGCAGCGCGCGCAGGGACGGAGCTTTATTTGAGGGACACCTCCAAGGGGCTGCTGGAGCGCGGGCATGAAGTTATTGCGTTCTCGCTGGAGCTGGGTGCAGTCGCAGAGGAGATGCAGGCTGCCGGGGTGGTGGTGATTGACGATTTGCTGGCACTGGATGCGCCCCCGGATGTCATTCACGGGCAACACGCCATAGAGACTACATTTGCAGCGATGTTTTTTATGCGCACGCCGGTGATTGCATTTTGTCACAGTCCGGAGGCCTGGCAAGATGCTGCGTGCAGGTTACCGAATGTTGTGGCTTACGTTGCCGTCGATGCTGCGTGTAAAACGCGGCTGATTGAGGATGAACGCGTTCCCGCAGATCAGGTGCACATGCTTTTGAACTTTGTGGATCTGGAGCTTTTCAACAAGGTGAGAACCCCGAACCCGACTCCGCAGAAGGCATTGATTTTTTCGAACTATTTGCACCCCAAGCATGCCGTCACCAGTGTGCTTGAAGCCGTTTGCAAAGAAAGGGGGATTCAACTCGACTTCTGCGGCGGAGCTTTTCACCAACAGACCTGTCATCCAGAGACACTGCTTCCGGAGTATGATGTGGTTTTCGCTAAAGGCCGATGTGCGGTGGAAGCACTAGCTTGCGGATGTTCGGTGCTTCCGGTGGAATTTTTTGGCGCCGGCGGAATGGTCACGCCGGATAATTATGAGCGAATGCGACAGGAGAATTTCGGTCGCCCTGCAATGCCGTTTGAGGTGACTCCTTCTCACATTATGGAGCAGCTGGACCGCTACGATGCCGGGGATGTCGCCCGTGTGACGGCTCAGGTCCGCGCGGAAGTCTCGCTGCAAAACACACTGGACCAATTGGAGAAGCTTTATGCCTATGCCCGCACGCAGGTGATCCCACCGTTTGAGGCCGTTCGCGAAGCTGCGGATTTTTTGAGATTGCAGCTCTATCTTTCAAGGCTGCCATTTCGGGATTTGACAAAGACGCTGGGGGTTCCATTGCGGCTGCCGGTTCCGCCCATCAGCGATCCACTGCCCGACCTGTGGCAGTCGATCTGCTCAAAGCATGCTCATGTTCAGGAGGTGCTCGTTGAAAAATGGAAACAGAAAATTCGGCTCAAGGATGAGAAAATTGCAACCCTTCGAGCTGAGATTCTCCATCTAAAGACCCGTCCACGCGGGCTCAAAAAGCTCTTAGAAAGGTTACGGGGTTTATTTGCCTCACATGATTCAAGCCATGATTGATGCCACCTTTTCACAGTGTCCTGCTCCGCTGAATATGAATGACCCGGAGCAGCGCAAAGATCCTTACCCCGTCTATCGGTGGTACCGCGAAAATGATCCAGTGCACCTGCTTCCACACTCGATCAGCGGCGACATCCCGCGCTATATGCTGACGCGGTGGGATGACGTGATGAGCGGATTAAAGAATCTCAAGCTTCGGATGGAGGTGCATAAAGGTGCTTTGTGGAACCGGCAGATGGAGAATGTGGACTCCGAGTTTCAAGCATATGCTTCCATTTTGCGCACGTGGCCGCTTTTCCGGGATCCTCCGAACCATGCCGAAGCGCGCCGTCCGGTGAATAGAATTCTTGATGAGGCGATGACGGAAGCTGCACGCCCGCTTATTTCCGGGGCAGTGG
Organism: Verrucomicrobiia bacterium; assembly: GCA_036804205.1. Lineage (GTDB taxonomy): Bacteria > Verrucomicrobiota > Verrucomicrobiia > Chthoniobacterales > CALDSX01 > DAIRSW01. The sequence continues at coordinate 9,379 of DAIRSW010000040.1, forward strand.
AATTTACATTGGATAGGTGCGAATTTTCCAGCGGGTGGCAGGATCTGGTGCAGGATTTTACCAACATAGTGCCACTGGAAACAGGCCGCCGGTTATTTGGATTACAAAGTGTCGAGCCGCAGACGCTGAGCAGCTGGCTGCAGTCCACTGGCCTGGCGGTGGGAAATGTCTTCAATAGGGATCGCATCCGTGCAGCAAATGAGTCAATCCTGCATTTGCAGTTGCATCTCGGCCGCGTGGTAGCGGAGTGCCGTGAAGGCCGAGCCGATGCGCCCATGGTTACCCGGATTCTCGAAATGGAGGCCAACGGATTGCTGGAAGATGCGCAGGTGGTGCCGGTTTGCATTTTGTTGCTGCAAGCGGCGCAGGATTCTGTGATCGGATTGCTGGGCAGCGGCGTGATCACATTTCTCCGGAATCCGGATCAGCTCGCCTGGTCCCTGGAACATGACGATGGCTTCAATCTGGCGGTGGACGAGGTCATACGGTTTGAGTCTCCGGTGCAACAGATCACTCGCCACGCTGCGGAGGTGGTGCAGATCCGTGACAAAATTGTGCAGCCAGGTGAAGGAGTCTCGTTTTTGCTGGGCGCTGCGAACCGGGATCCGGAGATTTTTGAGAGTCCAGATGAATTTGTGGTAAACCGCCCAAAAGGTCGCACTGCAGCATTCGGTCATGGGCCTCATATGTGCCCCGGGATTGAGCTCGGAAAGGAAATCGCCTCAGCAGGATGGGCTGGCCTCTTCCGTCGGTATCCCCGACTCGAGCACGATGAAGCGGGTGCAACGTGGCGGCCCTCAGCGACCTTCCGAATATTGGCAACGTTGCCTGTGAGAGCGGTTTAGAAGGTGACTCAATGAATGGGACAGCGCGCAAGCCGGGACTCCAACTGCAGTTTACAGGTTTAGCGCCTCAGAAATCGCCCCTCACGTGCACGTGAGGAGGGCACCCGGGCTTGAAGCACCACCCTCGGGCTTCGGTCCTGCGCGGCACGACCCTGTTTATGAATATTAAGTAAAATGCCGATCGAAACCAAACTGGCCAGCACGCTGCTACCCCCGTAACTCACGAAGGGCAGCGTAATCCCGGTATTCGGCAAAACCGCAAGGGTCACCCCGAAATTAAGGGCCGCTTGTAAGACCAAGTTCAGAGTCAAGCCGAAGGCCAAAATCATGCCAAAGCGATCCTTCGCTCGCAGTCCGATCCCAAGTCCAGCGTAGGCGATCAGGCAAAATGCAAAAATGACCCCTAAAGAAAAGGACAAGCCAAGTTCTTCCCCCAAAACGGTGAAAATAAAGTCATTGTGCGCTTCAGGCACATACAACATTTTCTGACGGCTCTTTCCCAACCCGAGACCGCCAATCCCCCCACTTCCGATCGCGATGATTCCCTGATACTGCTGGTAACCAACTCCGTCTTTATGAGCCTCCAGATCGAAAATAGCCATCACCCGCGACAAACGCTGCGGCGAGTTCTGGATCACCACTGACACAGCAGTCACCGCGACTAAACCGGTCAAACCCAAATATATGAGATTGGCGCCGGCTATAAAAATCACTGCGCCAGTCACCACAACCATCAAAATGGTTGTGCCCACATCCGGCTGCTTGATCACCAGGGCCAGTGGCGTCACCACAAGTAAGACCGGAATCAGAATGCCATAAAGAAAAGTTTTAGCACGGTCCGGATACCGCGCATACCACCAGGCTAAAGCAATCACCAGTGCAAGCTTAGCCATCTCGGAGGGTTGGAAATTTTGCCCTCCAAACCTGATCCAGCGCTGAGAGCCGTTGATCGCGTCAAACCGAAAACAGAGCCACAACAACCCGATCGTTGCCAGCAGGATAACCCACCAAAAACGTCGAAAAGTCTGATACGGCCAGCAGGCCAGGACCACCATGGCCACCAAGCCAAGCGACACAGCCATACTCTGATCTCGGACGAATTTAAACGCATCACCTTTTGCCGCAGGCGAGGCCGCGCCCACACTAAAAATCATGGTTAGCCCCAAAGCGAGCAGTCCGAAAACGGTCACCACGAGAATGGGGGCTATCCAACGGTTCGCTCCGGGCATGATCAAAATAAGGGTTACCCCAACGCAAACACGGCCTGAGTTTCCTCAGGCCGTCCCGCATCATCTCTTACTCAGGAATTCTTAAGACTGCGCCCACTTTTAATCGTCGAGGATCGTCGATGTCGTTCAAGTCCAGCAAAGTTTGGTAATTGACCCCATACTTTTGGGCAATCGAATAGGGGTTTTCTCCTGCTTCAACCACATGCGTGGTGGTGCCAGCAATGATCGCGCTCCGGCCGCTAGTGGAATTGGTGGTAGTAGCTGGCTCGGGGCTTCTTTCCAAAACCTCATCCACACTCGGCCGGCTCGCGGTCTGCCCGCGCGCCTCTAAAAAGCGCTCCCGCATGGCTTGATCCTCCGAATTCATGGTTCGAGGGGTCGCCACAGGTCGTGCAAGTGTTGAGGTTTCGGCGACCCTTCGTTCTGTAGCAGGTTGAGAAGGAGCGGTCGTCTCACGACTTGCCACACTTGTCCCACTTGATGTGGGCGGTCTCTCCTCAACTCCAGGGGCGATCGGCAAACCCCGTGGCTGGCGTGCTGCGGCTTCGAGCTGCTCCAAATCCATGTCTGGCACATCCATGCTTGACTGGTAGATAGGAATCCGTAGCTCCTGCCCTGCGCGAATGTTCGAGGCATTCAAAAGGTTATTGTTTAAGATCAAATCTTGCACGCCAACCGAATAATGATTCGCAATGCCGGTCAGGGTTTCGTTCTCCTGCACCCTATGTATTTTGATATCGGTGGTAAATCGAGAAGCAACCGGACGTTCATTCTCGGCGTTCCGAGTGCGAGTTTCGTCGCGATTCAGCATCTGAAACCCTAGCAGGCCGCCGATAAAAATCACGTGCATCAAAACGAAGATGAACACTGCGCGCGACAACTTAATGCTCGATTCAGGATCATATTCGACGGACTGTTGGTCGGCTGTCCGGGCTTGTAAGGTTTTGCGAACTCGTTGAGGCCCGCTGGTTTTTGGCCCGCCGGCTTTTCTAAGTGCAGGTGTCGAAAAAATAGAACGCTTTTTCATAGGGATATCTTGTGGGAGTTTGGGAAAAGCCTGT
>DAIRSW010000040.1:12613-20499 GCA_036804205.1 Verrucomicrobiia bacterium
ATGTGCCAGCCTAGGATAAGGCTTGCACCAACCGACGAAACGCTTCCCCGCGCTCTTCAAAGTTCTTATACATATCATAAGATGAAGCTCCCGGCGAGAAGAGAACAACATCATTTTTAAGGCTCTCTTCGTGTGCTCGCTGCACTGCCGCCGCTAAATTTTCTACCAGTTCAATGGCGCAGGCACCTTCCCAGGCCTGCTGCATGCCATGCTTGGTTTCTCCTAGTAAAAACGCCTGCTTCACTTTCTCTCCGACCAAGCCCCGAAGACCCTCAAAATTCAATCCCTTTTCTTTACCCCCGGCGATTAGCACAATCTTATCCTTCTGAGACCGCAAAGCTTTTTCTAAAGCATCAAAATTTGTCGCTTTGCTATCATTAATCCATGAAACTCCATTCACCCGGCCAACCAACTCTCCACGATGGGGTTGAGGACGATACTTCATGGCTGCCGCCACACAAACGTCTCGTGGCCAATCTAAACCATGCGCCACTCCAAGAGCCGCCATCACATTTTCTGCATTATGCACCCCCTGCAAAACCGCTCCTTGCATCTGAAAAACTTCTTCTCCGCGAAATAGGACCCGGTCATCCGCCGTTAAAGAAAAATCAGCCTCGGCCACTTCACTGCTGAACTCCAAGCGTTGCTGGAAACCCGACGCTACTTGTTCCTTGGACCGAATCACGACCCAGTCCTCTTGCGTCAAATTCTCAAAGATTCGTTCCTTTGCTGCACCGTATTCTCGCATGCCAGGATAACGATCCAAATGATCCGGGGTAAGATTCAGCCAGACCGCCACCCTCGGATGAAATTGCTCCACCGTTTCCAGCTGGAAAGAGCTCACCTCCAACACCACCCAATCCAAATCATCCTGAGCTTCGTGATTCAGCACCACCGAAGAATAAGGCAAGCCAATATTGCCCGCCGCCAAAGCCCGCAATCCGCAGGCCTTTGCCAAGGTTGTGATCAACTCGGTCGTGGTGGTCTTGCCATTGGTGCCAGTAATCGCAATCACGGGACGGGAATGATGTTGCCACGCCAACTCCAGCTCGCCAATCAGCCGGATCTTGCGCTCGAGAAAGCGCTGCACAAGAGGGCTGCGAGGGTCAACTCCAGGGCTCAACACCAAAACATCAAGCACCTCCGTCGAAGCGTGCCGCAAGGCGTCATCGCCCAAAAAAACTTTCAGCCCAAGTACTTCATACTTGGCCATCGACTGCCTCAAAGCGTTCGCCGCTTCTCCGGAAACGGCGTCCCACAGCGAAGGGGTGATGCCGTAGTGCTGCAACAGCTCCAGCGCAGCGAAACCGCTGCGACCCAAGCCTAACACCCCCACGCGCTGCCCCGAAAAAGGCGATTCCTTTACCATTCAAGCTTTGTTAACTCCACCGCCTCCGTTAAGCAAGCTTATAGTTTTTACCATCCCCGAGACGCCCCGCCAAAATTTGGTGTTAGCTCTTTAACAGCTCAGCGGTAGATAATGAGCATCCCCGGGCTTCCCCACCGGCTCGTCCAACCAGACGGAAGCTGTCTCCATGCCACTCGGCCAGGTCTTGGGTCTGAATGGCCAGCACGGTGTATACATTGGCCAGGTCAACCAGTTCCACCAAACCTACCTCCCCAATTTCTACGGGGGTTCCTCGGATCACATCCACCACACGCACGCCGAGCCAAGGCGGTGCACGGTGCTTTCCGTCGTCTCCTGTCGCGTAACATTGAGAGGCCAACTCGGTCATTCCATACTCATTAATCACTCGTCCCGGCGGCACGTCCAAGGTTTCCTCCAGCCGTCGCAACCACGGCTCGGGGTCAGGAGCCATTCCCAAGGCTTTCATTCCGCCGGTTTCCCAAACCACACTACCGAAAGCAAATGGCTTCATGCCTTTGGCCTCGCCCCACTCGAGCCAAGCCTCAAAGGCCTTGTGAGTGCCCAATACCATGAACGGAGTGTATGCTTCCTTAAGGAACAAGGTGAGCCCGGTGAAGTCTGGCTCGCCTTTTTCACCCACGAACCAGGTTTGTGGCGGGGCGAGTTCACGCAAAAATTCTAACATCCAACTTAAGGACGATTGAGGATGCGTGGCCGCCCTGGGAATGAGACTATGGCGTGGCAGCACCGGTAGCTTAAAGTAGCGCCAACCGGACAAAACCGCGCGTCGGTAAAGATCGAGCTCTGGCAAAAGGTGCACGCCCGGTTTTCCAGAGGTCGTGCCGCTCGTTTCGAAGCGATATCGAATCGGCAACTCGGGCACGCTGGTGAGTTCCGCTTCTTTAAAGAGGGCTTGGGGCAAAGCGGGAATTTCGAGCCAAGAATCGGGGCGACCATCAATGCCTAAAGATCGGCAATAGCGGTGATAAGAAGGATTTTGTCGTGTCTGCCATTGAAAAAGATCAAGCGCGAGCTCCTCGAATGACTCTCCAGCGGAAGGCGCACGCTGGGGCACAGCTCCGCTGCTGGTGGAGTCGAGAAACTCGACCACGCGCTGCCGCATCTCAGTCAGGCCCGACTCACTTGACACTGGGAAAATTTGGTGGTTCATGCGAAATGTTGCAAAATTGTGACATGCCGAGGCTTGCCTTTAGGTGGTGTCTCTTGCTGAGTAGACTAATTTATGAAGTGCAGTGCGCCAACAAAGAGTTTGCGAACGCCCACGGGACTCCCAATATTGAGGGGGCCCTGGCGGATTATTCGTTTGGCTATGCTCCTCGGCGCAGTAGCATTGGCCACAACTTCGCAATATGCCCAAGAAGAGGGTGCAGCCCTCACTGCGGACGAACTTTTTACCGAAGCGATCAACACTTACGCAAGCGGGAACTATGAAAAAGCGGAGGCCCTTTTGGGCTCGTTTGTTGGTGATTACGGTAGCAACGAGCAAGCCCAGGAAGCTCTCTCGCGACTCTTGCCCATGCTGGCGCTTAGCAAAATTCAGCTGAAAAAGTTCACCGAAGCGCCAGAGGTGATTGACCAAGCGTTAGCTCATCAGCCTCCCATTTCGGCCATGGACCGCGAAGAACTCACCTTTTGGAGAGGCATCAGTGATTTGCAGGAAGAACAATGGGAAAGCGCAAGAAACCGGCTGATCGAGTTTGCCCAGACCTATCCACGATCGAACAAGCGAGTGGAAGCTGTCATCCTTGCTGGCACCACCCACGCCCTCGCCGAAGAGTGGGAGGAGCTCGAAACGTTTTTTGCTGAGCTAATCGACTCGGTGCCCAGCAGCGAGCGAGGCCGTATTGTGGTGCTCCGTCTCTATGGTCTCCTGGCTCGTCAAGAAAGAGAAACGGCCCTCGCCATGGTGGTCGCAGAGTTTGCCAATATTGAACAAATGTTGCAGATTGCTGGGTTCCAGACTTTGGTGCTGCAACTCGGTTCGGAGTTTTTGGATGCGGAAGAGTATCGCCCGGCCATCGCTTGCCTGCAGCGAGTGTGGAGCCGGCAACGCATTTTGGATCACCAGACCGACCGGTTGACTCGACTTAAGTCACAGCGCGAGGCCGCGGAATTGCAAAAGAACGCTTACGAGATTTTTCGACTTGGAGGATTGATCGCCCGAGTAGAGCGTGAGCTAGAAAGTTTTGGGCAGATCGAAGCGTTCGACCCTGCCTTACGACTGCGCTTAGCCAGTGCTTACTTGGGGATGGAACGTTATTTGGAAGCGGCCCTTATTCTGGAGGCCATGCTGCAAGAAATGAAGCCTGACCCCATTGTAGAACAGGCTGCGGTGACTTTGTTGCAATGTTGGAACGAGATCGAGCGCTGGCCCAAGTTGGTGGAGGCCGCCAGCACGTTTCTGGAGCGCTTTCCTAAGTCAGAACGTGGCGATCTGGTGATGTTCATGAAAGGGCAAGCGGAACAAAGTCTGTTCGACTTCGCGGCCTCGGTTGAAACGTTTGATGCTTTGGAAAAGAAATTCTCGAAATCGGATTTCGCGGCCCGTGGTGCTTTTATGGCTGGGTTCGGAGTGTTGTCATTGGAAGAATACGAACCGGCCATTAAACGTTTTGAAGAGGTGGAACGCAAATATCGCGACCATAGCATGGCCGAAGTCTCTTTTTATTGGCGGGCCATGGCATACTCTTTTGCCACGGAGCACGAAAAAGCCCGTGAGTTGTTTCTGCAATACCGCGACCAACACAAAAACGGACGCTTTTTTAGTGATGCCGGATACCGGATGGCATATGAAGCGCATAGCTTGCGAGATTTTGCCACCAGCATTGCTGAGCTGCGCCAGTTTGTGCAGGACTATCCTGGACACGAGATGGTTGCCGAAGCTTATGTTTTGCTCGGCGATGCTCTGGCCAACGAAGGTGAGATTGAGGAGGCCATCGCAGCCTACCGGTCGGTGCCTGATACCAAGGTTAAGTTTTTTGAGGAGGCTTGGTTTAAAATTGGCAAGGCCTATCAGGCGATGGACGAGCAGGATCAGTTACGCGAGCATATGCTTGAGTTTGTGCGCAACTATCCGGCCAGCCCCAGAATGCCTGAAGCGGTTTATCAAGTGGGACGCACCTACATGCTTGAGGAAGAACCTGAGCGCGCCCAAGACTTATATTGGGACACCATCGCTGAGCATGGGGACCAACCCAATATGCGAGGTATCGAAGATCTTTTTGGCGGCCTGCAGAGGTTGTATCGGGGTCCCGAGGAGCAGCTGCAATTGATTGGGCTTCTCCGAGATTTGGCGGAGCGTGCTGAAGCACGGGAAGAACCGACTCTTCAAATGCGTGTGCTTTGGGCGCAGGCCCAAATTATGCAACGCACGGATCACAATCAGGCCATGCGCTTGCTTGAGCAAGCAGGGGACTTAGCTGATGTCAGCACGACGAATCCGATGTTGCTTGCTGATTTTGCTGATTCCTTGCGTTCGCGAGGCATCACCATCAAAGCGACCGACCTTTATGAAGGCTTGATCAAGTGGAACCCACGCGCTCCGCAAAAAGACCGGGCTCTGGCCGGCCTTGGTTTTATCGCTCTCGAAGCAGGGCGCGAGGCCGAAGCGATGGATTATTTCCGCAGGTTTCAGCAAGAAACCTTTAGCTCACCTCTAAGTAGCAAAATCGCCCTCACTCAATCGGACCTCCTGGTGCAACGCGGACAGTATTCTGAGGCGATCACGCTTCTCGAAGAAAGCATACTCGGCAACGAATACGCGCCCGGACAAGATAAGGCTCAAGCCCTGTGGGACATTGGGCAAATCTGGACGCAAAGAGGCGACGAAACCAAAGCTTTCGCCTATTACCAACGCATTTACGTGATGTATGGCCGGTGGAGCGAGCTGGTGGCTAAGGCGTATCTTCAGTGCGGTCAGATTCTGGAAAAACGCAACGACTTAGCCGGAGCCCGAAAAACATACGATGAGATGTTGAGTCGCCAGGAGCTTGCTGAATTTCCCGAAACCCAGGAGGCGCGGCAACGAGCTGAGCGGCTTCCAGCGGTCGAGGAGTCAGAGCCAGTTATTATTGAGGAGGACGCAGCATGAAACCGCTCCACGCAGTCACGCTAGCTTCAGTCGGCCTTTTCATCGCGCTGATGCCATGCTATGCGCAGCAAGAACAAGCAGCCGCCTCCACTCAGGATGTGATCTTTCGCCATGGCGGTGCCTCCTTAACCGGAAGAGTTCTCGGTGTTGAATCGGAAAACTTGCGGGTTGAAGTGGTTTTGCGAGAGGGCCAGCCGGCCGCGAGCGTTACGATTCCATTACGGGACATTGATCGCGTGGAGTTTTACCAAAGCACAGAGGAGCGCGAAATACTGGAGCTTGCGCAACGCGAAAACCTCGCACCCCTTACGGCCCTCTGGCGTGAGAAACAGGAGTACCTTGCCCTCGCCAATTCCAACGCTGGGCTTGTCGCGGTCCGACTCGGGCAAGTGCTGTTGATGACGCAACTGGAGGCAGACTATGCTCGAGCGCTTGAGCTTTTCCAAGTGGCCGAAGAAAAAACCTGGGACCCTGAGGTGGCCCAACAAGCTCGTCGTGGTCGACTGCGGAGCATGATCCTTTTGGGGCGCGGCGATGAAATTATCGATGAAGCGCGCGCCCTCGCAGCCCAAGAGGACGACCCGGCTGTCGTGATCGAAGCGCGACTGGTCTTGGCGCAAGCTGCTTTTGCGGATCTTAAAGAACTTGAGGAAGAGCATCCTCGCTGGGAAGAAGATATTTTAGTTCGGCCCAGGCGACATGCGCTAGTTGCTGAAGCGCTTGATCTTTATCTGTTCCCCTACCTTTTCCATGGCGCGAACGAGGAAGCTGCTACGCAAGGGCTAATGGGTGCCATTGAGCTATGCCAGTTTTTGGGACGAGAAAAACATGCAAGGGCATTGGCCCAGGATTTGGTCCTACTGTATCCAAATAATCCTCGCGGCGAGGAGCTCAAGGCGCTTCTAGAAACGGATGAAAGCGAAGAGGCAGTCGAGCAAGATGAGCTTTAACACACACAAACTTTTAGACCTTTAAACCAGCCCCACTTTAACAAAACCTTTCACTCACTCTCATTATGCAACTTATCTTACGTTTCGCTCTGCTGTTTCTGCTGCTTACTCTGGCATCGACCATCCCTGGTTTTGCCCAAGAAGCCGTTGAAGAAGTCGCCGCTCCATCCAGTCAAAAATCACTTCTCGATATGTATCTCACCGGGGGGATTTTCATGCATCCTCTTTTGATTTGTTCGATCGGAACCATTGCGGTGGCTGCTTATTGTTTTGTAGGCATCAACCCTTCCAAAATGATGCCCAAAAGTCAGGTCGACACATTGACTCACTTCATGAAGCAACGTGATCCAGGTAGTGCTTATGATCTTTGCCGTGGCAACCCCAACAGCTTCACCAACACTGTTTCGGCTGCTCTTTTGAAAGTGAACTTTGAGCGCGAACTTGCCAACAAAGTCAGCATGGAACAGGCTGCCGCAGAGACCTTAACCTCAGAAGAAACCCGTTACATGATTTGGGTGAACTACCTGAACATTTTCGCCACCATCGCTCCGATGATCGGACTTCTCGGGACCGTGACCGGGATGATTCAAGCGTTTGATTCTTTGGCCGCCGGAAAAAGCGAGCCGGCTGATCTGTCCAAAGGCATCGGTGAAGCCATGACCACCACCGCGGGTGGCTTGATCGTGGGAATTCCTGCCATGTTTTTCTACTTCTTTTTTCGAAACAAGCTGATGGTGGCGATCAACGACATTCAAAAATCAGTTACTTTTTTGATCGACGTGCTCAGTGGCGAGCTCAAACTATCCGAGGCCATCGAAGACACCCAAGCTCCGCAATAACAAAGCTCGCATAGATTTTGTCCAGTCAGAGCTGCGGCGCTCTCGTAGCCCGCTCGACCGGCTGAAGCGGCACATAAATTCACCATGAAAGTTAAGAAACGCAACGAAGACGCGGTCAGCTTCCAGCTCGCCCCGATGATCGACATGACCTTTCTTCTGTTGGTCTTTTTCATGGTAACGACGCGCATTAGTAAGGAGACCCTGAAGATGGACATCAAGTTGCCCATCGCCAGCAGCGCAGAAATTCCGACCGACGTCAGCAACCGCGACATCATCAACATTGATGGTGATGGCAACTATTTTCTCGGTGATCGCCAAGTCGATAAGAAAGAAGTCAGTGAATATTTGAAGCGGCGGTTTGAGGTCAATCCGCCGTTACAGCTTTACGTAAGGGCTGATCTCGCTACGCCGGGGCGCCAAATGAAAGAGATCATGCGTCTCGCAGCGGAGGCGGGAGCCATCAACGTGATCTTTGCAAGTCACCGTACCGACTAGATGCGGTAGCGGAATTCGGAACGAATTTCGGTCCGGGTGGGCGGCTCTCGCGTTTCGCAAGCTGTTCGCGCAGTCCACGCAACTCCCCGACCGAAAAATCTTCGATTTTCCGCTACACGGCT
>DAIRSW010000041.1:0-20258 GCA_036804205.1 Verrucomicrobiia bacterium
ACCCCGTGATCGACGCTCGCCGCCGCTGGTAGTGGTGCATGCGCTCATCGTTCGCCAGAAAATGAATCCACTAGAGAAGTCTTTCAAGATTCCCGGTGATCAGATCAAGCGACTGATCACGAACATGGGTGCATGTTTTGCCACGGATCGGATCACTGTAGATGGCATGAAGGTCGGCTACATGTATCGTGAAGAACCCGACAAAGACATCGATAGCGGATGGCGGTTCTTTTCCGGCGACGAATCTCAGGACTATGTGGACAACGCCGAAAAAACCTCCATCTACTCCGTGAATACGATCTGCAATTATGACCCAGCAATCATTCCATTCCTTCTATGCAATAATTCTCCAAGTCGGCTTCGCAGTTCACGCAATGCCGACAGCTATCGACAATACAACCAACACCCACAAGGTCGCCGGTTTTGTGTTTGGTGACGTTTTTGCCAACGGCTAGAACTTTCCCGATGATTTCATGCCCAACCACCTGGGGGTATTCAACAGGCATCCATTCACCGCGAGCATAATGCAGGTCGGAATGGCAAACTCCGCAGAACAAAATATCGATTTGCACGTCGTCCTCACCGACTTCCCGGCGTTCGAATTCCCAATGACTGAGCGGAGATTTCGGGTCAAAGGCAGCGTAAGATTGAGCTTGGATCATAAAATAGACTGAGAGTAGCTAAATCTTACCCTCAAAATCAGATTTCGCGACTTTTGATTCGTGCCGCAGAAAATTTTCCGGCAGAGCGTATGGCGATTACTCGATTGCGGCGAGTTGGCCTTGCCAGGCTTGGATGGCAGCGATTCGGTAGTTGGACTCGCCGGTTTCGCCAGGCAACGAAACTTCCTCGCCGACTTTGTGGCCCAATAAACGTTTTCCAATTTCGGTTTTATAAGCCAGGATGCCTGCGTCCGGCTGACTGTCCCAAGCACCCAATATGGCGTAGCGCACGGCTTGACCGCTTTCTACTGCTTCGAGGATCACCTCCGTACCAATCGAGACTTGCGAGGTGTCCGCATCGGAGAAGTCCGTTCCTTGAGCTCGAGTAAGGTCCTCTTCCAGCTCCACTTTGCGACGGGACAAGACCGCTTGGGTTTGTTTGGCTGCTTTGAACTCAAAGTTTTCTCGAAGATCCCCGTATTCTCGGGCCACTTGAATTTCTTTGCTATTTTCAGGGATGAGTTTGTTGACCAACTCATCGTATTCGACTTTGCGTTTGTTAAGGCTCTGCCACGATACGATGAGGCTGTCTTCCACTTCAGCAACGGAGCTGGTGCTGAGCATTTCTTTCGAGTCAGATCGGCTTTTGGCACCATCCGACTCATGGAGAAGGGAGTGCACATCAGGAAATTTTTTGATGATGCGCGCGATCAGCGAGCGTTTATCAATTTCTGCGAGAGCCGGGGAGAGTAACAATTTGCGGCTCACATCCCGCACGTCACTCAAACTTGCTCCGTCAAGGATGTCGTCCATCAAATCCTGATCCTCGAGAACGAAGTCGCGCAGCCGGGTTTTCTTGATCTCGTTCAACTGATCCATTTCTAAGGCGCTGATGATGCAACTTAAGATGCGGAGATTCATGAAAGATTGGAAGCTGCCTTTGCGATCGCGACACAGCCATAGCAGAATCTCGGATGTGACCGAACCCTCGGAGATGCGTTTATTGAGTTCGGCATCAAGCTTTTCCTGACAGCCGTTTTCGACCAGCAGCCTGCCGATTTCTGCGGCGAGACGAGCGGGTGTGTCAGGCAGAAGCTCAAGAAGTCGGTCGTTGGCTTCATCACCAAATGCCTGGGTAAAGACAACTAAAAAGCGGCGTTGCCGAGCAGCCGGCAGCTCGCTGATGATGAGTCCTAGCTTGCGGGTTTCTTCTTTAATCAGGTGAGTGAGTTCAGGAGATTCTCCTTCGAGGTTGAGGCTTTGCACTTTGCCGACCATCTCATCGCGTAACAGCATGGCCTCCACCGAGCCTGGTAGATCAAGGCGACGATGTCTGCGGGCATAATCGTCAAGGCTGGCGACCACTTGGGTGAGTTGGCTCTCATCTTCTTTAAAGGCGGAGAGCTCTTTGAGAATGTTTTCGACCGCATTAAATCGTTCCTTGCGGGTGTTCGCCTTTTGCCAGGATTCGAGCAGTTCTTCGGTGCGGCTCAATGCGGATTCGCGGAGTTGCCAAGGCAAGGTGCGTTTAGCCGGGAGAGCAAAGTGGCCGTCGGTTTTTAAGGTTTTGCGAGCGTTTTCCCAAAACTTGCGCAGCTCGTTGGCGTTGAGAAATCCGTCCTGGAAGAGATGGGAGACCTGATCCTGAGTGGCCGAGCCGTTGAAAGCATCGAGAGCCATCCGCATTATTTGCCCAATGTCTTTTTTGATGAGGTCTTTCAGCTCATCGCCGCGGGTCGCTTTCCAAACCAAAATGTGATCCTCGCTGAGTGGCTGCAAAGTGTCGACAGCATACTGCGCTTGCATCACGTGTCCCGCTTTGGCTTTGAAATCAATAACGACTTGGTTGAGCGGCAAGTTCCAGCTGGCCACCTGGCCAAACCCCCAACTGCGATGCGTGCAGTAAGCTCCTGGGGCGAGCAATTTGAGTTTATCTCCGGATTGTGTGTTGAGTTTTCCTTCAGCGATCAGACTAGCAATTTCTTCTTCCATGTAGATTCAAGTATAAAGCGGATTCCGAGGGTGCCACAATTATTTTCTTTAAGGAAAACGCATCCGACTGGCGAGTTTCCATTGCAAAGCAAGCGCGCCCAGCTAATATCATTCTCTTTTAGCCCGCATGTCCATAGTGCAAGACGCCCAGCAAACACCTCCCGATGATAGCCTGATGCCATCACCCGAGGATCATAACCTCTCCGCCGACCTTCTCCGGATCTTAGCCTCCCATGACCGTAAAGGTATCTCGGTGCGTGATGTGGTGGAGACCATGGGAGATCGAGGCTTTGGGGTGTTGCTTGTTTTAATCGCTTTGCCAAGTGCCCTGCCGATTCCTGCGATCGGCTACAGCATTCCTTTCGGCTTAATGTTGCTGATTTTGGGTGTCGGAGTGTTCACTGGTCGCAAAACTCCGTGGCTACCCAAATGGGCTCTTAATCTGGAAATACCCCGCAAGACGGCGGAGACCATGGTGTCGTGGGCAGTGAAGTTTTTGAGCAAGATTGAGTACATGATTAAGCGACGCATGGAGTGGGCTGCCGGTGCTGGTGGCCGGATGTTTGCGGGCACCGTCATTATACTGATGGCCATCTTGATGATGATCCCCATTCCTTTCACCAACACCTTTCCTTCGTTCGTGATCTTTTTGGTTGGGGTGGGAATGACTGAAAAAGACGGGTTGTTCTTTTTGGCCTCGGCGGTGCTCGGAGCATTAGCGGTCGTTGTTTATGTGGTGGCGGGCTTTTTGATTCTCACCTTAGGAGTGGACGCCATCATGGGATTTTTTGGAAAAGAAGCTCCGACTCCTGAATAAACGAGACGGGGACTAAGGTCTCTGATTTCGCGGGTGAGCTTTTCGATGAGCCTCCTGAAGGTGGCCAACATCCAGGTGGGTGTAGATTTCGGTGGTGCCAATATTGCTGTGTCCAAGCATCTCCTGGATAGCTCGAAGGTCGGCACCCCCCTGCAACAAGTGGGTTGCGAAACTATGTCTGAGCATGTGGGGGTGGACGGGAACTTCCAGCCCGGCCAGTGCCGCGTGTCTGCGAACAATCTGCCAAAGGCGGACCGTGGTGAGGCGTCTGCCAAGTTGACTGAGAAAGAACTCAGCGGAGCGGTGACCATCCCGGCGAGCCGAGCTTAATCTCGGACGAGCTCGTTCGGCATAGCGCTTCATGGCGGCCAGGGCTCGCCGTCCGACCGGAGTAACCCTGGTTTTCTGTCCTTTACCGGTGATGAGCAGCAGACCGCGTTGCCAATCGACAGATTCACTCGGCATGGTAGCAACTTCGTTCACTCGCAGTCCACTGGCATAAAAGACTTCCAGAATGGCGTGGTCCCGAAGGGCCAGAGGCTCGTTAGTGCTGGGTGGGGTCAGAAGCCGGTCAATGTCGCTTGGCGGCAAGGTTTTGGGTAGGCACCTGCCCAGTTTAGGTAGGGTTATCTGCATCCACAGGCCCGGCGCGATCAACTTTTCTCGGGCTAAGAATCGTAAAAAGACCCGGATAATCACGAGATGAAGGCGTCTTGACCCCGGCGCGAGCCCCTGAAGTTCTCCGGCGTAAGCAACAAAAAGTCCAGGCGTCCACTCCTGCGCAGGTGGATGGCCTGTCCACCACTGATCAAAACGCTGCAAGGCCGCGTGCACCGCGAGCTGGTAGCGAACGGAGAGTCCTCGTTCAATATCCAAATGTTGTACGAAAGAATCTACCCAGGAAGCTAGAGACTTCATGCCCCGGCAGGGTAGACTAGATCCGGAAATAATCGGTATAAGGCTTCCTCGTATTTCGCGACGGTCTGAGTGACCACCTCTGGAGGCAGCTCGGGAGCCGGAGCCATAAAATTCCAGCCGCAGCGAGAAAGGTAATCGCGCACAAACTGCTTGTCGAAACTGGGAGGATTGGTTCCCGGACACCAGCGGTCCACCGGCCAGAAGCGGGAGGAATCCGGGGTCAAACATTCGTCGACAAGGACAAGCTGTCCCACGGCATCACGCCCAAACTCGAATTTGGTATCAGCGAGAATAATTCCCCGCTCGGCTGCATACTCACGCGCGTGCGAATAAATTTTCAAGCTGAGAGAACGGAGTTCTTCTGCGGTCTCCAGGCCGATGGTGTTGACGCATTCGTCCCAGGAGAGAGGCAAGTCATGACCTTGTTGTGCCTTGGTGGTTGGAGTAAAGAGCGCCTCGGGCAGTTGTGAACTAAGCAAAAGGTTTGAGGGCAAAATGTGGCCCTGAACTTTGTTGCTTTGGTGATACTCTTTCCACCCAGAGCCAGCAAGGTAACCTCGTACGATGCACTCGACCGGAATCACCTCGGTCGGCTGGACACGCATGACCCTGCCTTGAAGAAAGGCCTTTGTCTCCGGCTGCAACCAATCGCCCGGAACTATTTGATCGAGAAAATGATGCTTCACGGAAAGCTCCGCTTCTAGTAAGGCGAACCAAGCGATGGACATCTGAGTAAGCAGCCGTCCTTTGTTAGGGATTAAAGTCGGAAGAACAAAGTCGAAAGCAGAAATGCGATCACTAGCCACTAGAAGAATAGCGTCTTCGGTGCGGAAAAGCTGACGCACTTTTCCGGAGTGAAATGGGATTTGGCCCGGTATGAGAGACAACACGCGATTTTTATCGTGGCACCGGATGGTTTTGTCAAAAGCTGACGCTAAAAGAAATCAATGAAACGCGTTGTTCACAGGTGGGCGTGGACCGTTGAGCATCGGCTTCTTACCCTAAATGAAGAGTCAGTGGCGGAATTGTTACCAAGCCATACTTGAAAATGGGGCGGGATGACATGAGATGCTGCTTATGAAAGAAGCCGTATTTTTTATTCTACTGACCGCCACCTCCGTGCTGGCACGAGAGCCGGCCGCCGATGCGGCACTGCCCGGGCTGCCAGTCATTGTCTATAACCTTAGTCAAGACGGAGAAGACGAGCCAGACGAAGTGACAGGCGTTAGACCTTTTTACGCTGGCGATGCCTCAATTTACCTTCAGTTCGAGGGAGTTGTTGAGGCAACAACCGGGCGACCGGACCTGGCTTCACGCATTCTCGCAAGTACCCTCCATGAATCTGAAACCGTTTTTACCGAGACATTGGAAGCTCCCGGAGACGGATGGATTCTCAATAGCGCGGCACGCATTGAGGGTTCCTCGGTGCTCATTCTTCAGGCTCTGATCGGTGAGAAGAAAGTGATGCATTTTTACTTGGCTGGCCAATTTGAGCCACTCGCTTCGCAGCCGCTTGACGAGGCTGAAGGGGAGTGGTCATTCGCAACAAAGCCGTTCGCCATTGAACGCGCACGCATTTATGCGTTGAATGATGCGTTTCCGGAGCCCGTGCAACGCTATCTGCCTACGGGACGATTGACAGCCGATCAAGTTTGGTGGCGGGATTTTGCATATCCGGCCGATCAAGAGGCTATCGAGCTTTGGCGTGAGTCCCTCTCCGCTGCCCTGGCCAATGACTCTCAGCCGGCACCGCATTACGATGTGCAAGAACTGCCATTTTTGCGCAGTCTTATTGAGAAACCCGCGGCACCGCTCCCGGAAAGCATCACAGGAGATTGGCAGGTGCGCTCCATTCAGGTGGATCAAGGCTTTATCGTCGCCTACCCATGGTTTAAGGCACGAATCGTGGAGCATCCGGAGAGTGGCCGGTTATTCTTTGAAAAAATGACGGGGTCCCAGCGAAAAAGTGGATTTTTGGATCCGTCCTTAGTTAAAGACGAGTTGGTGTTCCTCGGCGGCGCAACGGTCAACGAGGATCCTCAGATTGAGTATTCCGGCTGGTCTCAGGCAGACCAACGAAAAGATTCTGACACGGCAGGTGTTCTGTTTGCACTCGAAGTGGGTCGGCTGGTTATGGTGTTGGATGCTCGCGATCCCGGCAGCTGGGAAGTTTATGAATTAAAACGCTAATTTTGTTGCGAACGCATCGGTAAGTCGCCAATCGAGCGGATTACCGTTTGCCGAAGCCCTCGGGATGTCGCAGACTTAAATATGGCCCTTTCATGGTTTGAAAAAGCGCGACCTTTGTTTTTGGCCCCAATGGCCGGGGTCACCGATAAGGTTTTTCGCGCTTTGTGTAAAGAACAGGGAGCGGACGTGATGGTTACCGAGTTTGTGTCTGCTGAAGGCATTTTGCACCGCAACGACCGGACCCGGCGCTACGTGGATTTTGATGATGCCCAGCGCCCGGTTGGGGTGCAACTGTTTGGTGCCAACCCTACGGCTATGGCTGAAGGCGCGAAAGCGGTGGTGGATTGGGTGCAACCAGACTTTATTGATCTGAATTTCGGGTGTCCGGTTAACAAAGTGGTTGCCAAAAACGGAGGTTCCTCACTTCTCAGAACTTGCCCACTCCTTGCAGCGGTTGCTGAGGCCGTAGTTCAAGCTGTGCAACCACTCCCGGTTACCGGAAAGATTCGAATTGGCTGGGATCAGAATTCTGTCAACGCGGTCGAGGTGGCCAAAATTTTGCAAGATGTTGGTGTGCAAGCGGTCACCGTGCACGGACGCACCCGAGCACAAGGCTACAGTGGGCTTGCGGATTGGGACGTGATTGCCCAAGTTGCTGCGGCGGTTGCGATCCCGGTCGTTGGAAATGGGGATATCGCTTCAGTGCAAGATGCGATGCGAGCTTTCTCGACCACTAAGGTTTCTGGCATTATGATTGGTCGTGCGGCCATGAGTCGCCCTTGGTTGTTCCGGCAAATCCAAGCTGCGGTTGCTGGGCAAGTTGTCCCGGACGAACCTAGCGCTAGGGAACGATGGCAATGGATGCTCCGGCACGCGCGGCTAGCGGTGGAATATCGTGGTGGGGACGAACGGACTGTCATGACGTCCCTAAGGTCTCGCCTTATGGCTTACGTGCGTGGTGAGCCCGGCAGCCGAGTGTTACGTCAGAGATTGGCCCAGGTGAGTTCGCTCGCCGAGCTGGAGGAGATCGCCTTCCTGGACGGCTGTACCCAGCACGAAGAGCTTGCAGTGGCTTAGCTTGTGCGAGTTTTTATCCCGGAATAATCATGCCACAGGCCTCTATGGCTTGCTGTACATCCTTATCTCCTCGTCCGGACGCGTTCATAATGATGAGATCATCTTTTGCCATGCTGGGGGCGAGGCGCACGATTTCAGCAACAGCATGGGCGGTTTCTAAAGCAGGGAGAATCCCTTCAATCTCGGCCAATAAACGGAATCCTTTTAAGGCGTCGTCGTCCGTTGCATAAACATATTCTGCACGACCAAGATCCCGTAGGTTGGCGTGTTCAGGGCCAATGGCAGCGTAGTCCAAGCCGGCTGACACGGAATGGGTGAGCTCTATTTGCCCATCCTCGTTGCTCAAAAGAAATGTTTTCGCGCCTTGCAAAACACCGAGGCGGCCTCCTTGAAAACGAGCGGCATGATCCCCAGGTTTGATACCACGGCCACCGGCTTCGACACCGATCATGCGCACGTCCGGGTCATTGAGAAACGGAAAGAACAAGCCAATGGCGTTGCTCCCACCCCCCACGCAAGCCACCAAGGCCTGGGGGAGTCGACCTTCTTTCTCTAGAATTTGGGCTCTGGCTTCGTCGCCAATTACTCTTTGAAAATCGCGAACCATCATCGGGTAAGGATGACCGCCTAGCGCGGAACCGAGGATGTAGTGAGTGTGTCGCACGTTAGTCACCCAATCACGCATCGCTTCGTTAATGGCTTCTTTCAAGGTTGCTTGGCCGGCCTTGACCGGAACAACCGTTGCGCCAAGAAACTGCATACGAGCTACATTCAGAGCTTGCCGTTTCATATCCACGGCGCCCATGTAAATGATGCATTCAAAGCCAAAACGAGCTGCAGCGGTGGCGGTGGCCACACCATGTTGGCCGGCTCCGGTTTCTGCAATGATGCGGCTCTTGCCCATGCGTTTGGCGAGAAGTATTTGCCCGAGCGCGTTATTGAGTTTGTGAGCGCCGGTGTGCAAAAGGTCTTCCCGTTTTAAATAAATCTTCGCACCTCCCAAATGCTCGGTCAGGCGCTCGGCGAAATACAACGGAGTCGGTCGACCGGCAAAGTCGCTAAGAAGTTTTGCCAGCTCATTTTGAAACTCAGGATCGTTTTTCGCCTCGCTATAGGCCTGGGTGAGTTCGTCCAAAGCGGTCATCAAGGTTTCGGGGACGAAACGTCCTCCATAGGAACCAAAGTGGCCGCTTGGTGTGGGGAATTCTTGCAATCCGATCATAAAGTTATTCTGTGCCAATTTTATATCTTACGAGCGCCTAGGTGTCGTGCAAAAGTTTACGTATGACACGCCGATGTGGGGCGCATATCGGCATGGATTTAAGTTCGCACATGGGAACCCATTCGACACCATTTATTTTGGGGTCACCCTCCCAAACACGCAAGCTTACCCGGTAACGGGTGATACTGTAAGTCGTTGCCCATTTTAGCTTCTGGGGGTCAGCCGAAGCCCCAGTCGGCAATTTCCAAAGGCCTACCCAACGAGGTCCCGAGGACTGCTGCAAAGCGAGGCACCCATTGTGAGTTGACCAAAGAACATCTTCCTCAGCGGCGGTGACGGTGGCTCGGGGCTGTTTGATAGGAAGGCTTTCTGGATGCTCCGCTGCGCAGTGGTCACGGATGGGGCAGGTCAGGCACTGGGGCTTGCGCGGGCTGCACACCGTGGCACCGAGTTCCATAAGAGCCGCTGCGATTGTTCCGTCGCCCGAACCTTCGGTGAGGCGTGCCCCAAGATGCCAGAGCATCCTTTTTGTACGACTCAGTTGGGTTGGCTCTTGAAGGTTGCTGAGCCGAGCCAAAACTCTTTCGACATTGGTGTCAATGACCGGGCCATCGTTATGAAAAGCAAAAGCCGCCACGGCAGCGGCGGTGTACTGGCCTAGGCCGGGGAGAGCGCGGAGGGCGACTTGATCGGTCGGGAGTTGCCAATCGGTTTTGCTACAAGCTTGGGCAAGTTGCAGCAGAAACCGTGCACGCCGATAATAGCCAAGACCTTCCCACATCGCTAACACCTCCTGTTCGCTTGCGTGACTTAGAGCGTATAATGTCGGCCAGCGCTCCAGCCAGCGATGGAAGTAGGGAACGACCGCCGCCACAGTGGTTTGTTGGAGCATAAACTCGGAGACCAAAATTTGATATGGCGTCGCGCTCGGCTCACGCCACGGCAGCGGACGTTGGAATTTTGAATACCACTCTCGTAGTTGGGAACGAAGCTGGTTCAGCGCCGAGTCGTGGTGTTGCCAGGCCCCGGCCTTTTGCTGCATTCGCCCTTTTGCTTTTAGAGATTTCTGTTCAATATAAGTGGAGCCCATTCATCATGCCTTCCAGTCCCAACAAGCCCGTCTCAAAAAGTAGCCACACACAGGCATTAACGTCTGAGCAAGCTGTGAAGCTGCAAGGCATCTTAAGAGAACAGGGCTTTGAACCCAGGTCGGCACCCTACACGATTTTCTCCGGACGAAAAGGCAAGTTGCAGGTGAATATTTACGAGAAGGGTCCCAAGGTTTTGGTGCAAGGCCCGGACACTGAAGATTTTGTTAAGTTCACCTTGGAACCCCAAGTTTTAGGCCAAGCCACCCTAGGATACGAGGAGGTGCTGAACCCTGAGATGTTTGCGCCGCACATTGGAATCGATGAAAGTGGTAAGGGCGATTTTTTTGGACCGTTAGTGATCGCCGCAGCCTACACGGACGCCGATACCACCCGGTCGCTTATGCAAGCAGGCATCATGGATAGTAAACGCATCGGTTCCGATGCTCGAATTGCAAGTTTGGCCAAAGAAGTGCGAGCGATCACTCAAAAGCAGTTTTACGTGGTCTTGATTACGCCAAAAAAATATAACCAGCTGATAGCGAAGATGAAGAATCTCAATCGGCTACTGGCGTGGGGACACGCCCGGGCTTTAGAAAGTCTCCTCGAGCTTGTCCCCGAGTGTGAACGAGCCTTGAGCGATCAATTTGGAAACCCGAAACTGATCGAGGGCATGCTCATGGAACGCGGCCAGGAGGTGAAACTTGAGCAGCGAACCAAAGCCGAAGCTGACATCGCCGTGGCGGCAGCATCCATCTTGGCGCGAGATGTTTTTGTGGATTGGTTAAAAAAAGCGGGTGAACAACTAGGCGAAGAGCCTCCTAAGGGTGCGTCCTCCGCGGTTATCGAGTTCGGGCGACGCTTGGTGGCGCGTCATGGCCAGCAAGCACTGGACGATTATGCGAAGCTCCATTTTAAAACCACGCAACAGGTTCTGCAGATGGGACTGCTCTAGAAGTTTCTAAGAAATGGTCATTCGGGTTTAGGGCTTTTAGGCCTTGATCCATGGCACGTTTCACTCATCTTGGCTCAAGCTATGATTTCCCCTTCTACCAAACCTGCTTACATCGCCGTCGATCTCGGTGCGGAAAGCGGACGAGTTATGCTTGTGCGCTTGAACGTAACGGCTCAAGCTCTTGAGTTCCAAGAAACGCGGCGCTTTCCTACTGGAGCATTTTCGTGGAACGGAGAGTTACGCTGGAATTTTCCGCGGTTCATTGAAGAGATCTTGGCGGGTATCGCAGAGGCGTGTTCGTTAGAACCAGAGGTCAGCAGCGTAAGTGTCGACTCTTGGGGTGTTGACTACGTGTGGAGTGGGCGAGACGAAGATATGCTTTGTTTACCTCGCCATTATCGAGACGCTCGGACGGACGTGACCTTTCCGGAAGTAACCGAAAGAATAGGCAAAGACACCATTTACGGCGCCACTGGAATTCAGTTTATGGCCTTAAATACTATTTATCAGCTGGCCGACGATCTCAAAAAGCGGCCAAAACTGTTAGAGTTAGCAGACCAATTTTTACCGATCGCTGACGCGATTCATTATGTGCTCAGTGGCCGCGTGGCCTGCGAAGAAACTTTGGCATCGACCACTCAACTTTTTGATCCCAAAACCAGGTCGTGGTCAATTGACCTGATTCAGAAGCTCGGTTTCCCGGAACGTTTGTTGCCCCCGACGGTTGAGTCCGGCACCCCGCTTGGACCGGTCCGTCCGGCCATAGCCGGGGCATACAAAATTTCTCCCAAGCTTCAGGTCGTGGCGGGTTGCAGTCACGACACCGCCGCAGCGGTGTTAGCCACGCCAGGGCAAGGCGAGGATTGGGCTTTTCTAAGCTCGGGCACCTGGTCGCTTCTGGGCCTCGAAGAAGCTCAACCCAAATGCGATGCCGCCGCTCAGGCAGCCGGGTTTACCAATGAACTTGGGCATGGCGGACGTATTCGTTTTCTCAAAAACATCATTGGTTTATGGATCTTACAGGAGTGTCGCCGGACCTGGGAACAAGAAGGCCAGCATCTGGACTATGCTGAGCTGACCGAACTGGCCAGCGGTGCAGAGCCACTGGTTTCCTTGATTGACCCTGATCATGCTGCATTTTTAAAGCCCGGCAATATGCCCCATCGTGTGCAAGCGTATTGCGCGGCGACCGGGCAACCCCAGCCAGAGTCACCTGCGGCGTTGTCGCGTTGTATCATGGAAAGCTTGGCGCTACTTTATGCCGAGGTATTGGAACAGGCCCAAGGTTTGGCCGGTCGACGCGTCCAATGCCTGCATCTGGTCGGGGGGGGGAGCAAAAACCATTTGCTGAACCAAATGACTGCGGATGCCACCGGTATTCAAGTGCAAGCCGGACCGAGCGAGGCCACCGCGATAGGCAATGCCCTGGTGCAGGCCCTCGCGCTTGGTCACGTAACCAGTATCGAGCAAGCCCGCAGCGTCAGTCGTGCCTCGGAAATAATCACCACTTTTCATCCGACCAACCAAGAAGTGTGGGGTCCGGTCAAAGAGCGTTTTGCTCAGCTCAGGGCGCGCCAAGTCCAGCTCGTATGAAGATTCATTTGTTTGTTCCTTGTTTCATGGATGCCATCATGCCCGAAGCAGCCGTTAGCGTGGTCAAGGTTCTCCAGCGTCTGGGGCATGATGTCGAATTTTTGGATCAAGCGGTGTGCTGCGCCCAGCCGGCTTTTAATTCTGGTTATTGGGAAGAATCCCGAGCTTTGGCCCGTGTCACTCTAAAGCACCTTCCAAGCAGTGGACCGATTGTCATTCCGTCCGGTTCCTGTGGAGCAATGTTGAAAAAGTTCTATGGAGAGCTCTTCGCGGGTCATTCAGAGGAGGCCGAGGTCAAAGACCTTAGCGGACGAGTCCACGAGTTTAGTTCATTCTTGGTGAATGAACTTAAAGTCGAAGACCTTGGGGCCAGCTATAAAGGCCGTGCCACGTTTCATGATGGATGTCACGGCCTCCGTGAGTTACGCTGCTTCGACGAACCGCGACGTCTTTTGGCAAAAGTGGCCGGGCTAGAGCTTGTGGAAATGAAGGATCGCGAAACCTGCTGCGGATTCGGTGGCGCCTTCGCTGTTAAATACAGTGCCATCTCCGCCGCGATGGGAGAGGTCAAGTGCCAGTCGATTGAAGAAAGTCAGGCTCAATTGGTGATTAGTAATGACAGCAGTTGTTTGATGCATTTGCAGGGGATCCTCCAGAGAGATAAAAAATCGGTGAAGCTGATGCATTTAGCGGAGGTCTTAGCCCATCGCGAGTCTTGAGCAAGCAGAGACCTATGATTACCAATGTGTTTGCAGACACTTATAGAAGCGCTCAAGAGACTTGGGGAAAAGTTGAGGCTTTAGTTCCCGAGCTTGATGCCTTAGCCGGTTGGTTTTTTGATATTGTTCAGCAAGGCGGTAAGGTGTTGGCCTGTGGAAACGGCGGCAGCGCTGCTGACGCGCTTCACCTTTGTGAAGAGCTGGTGGGGCGTTACCGCGCCAACCGTCGAGCGTTGCCGGCCGTTTGCCTATCGGCCGATGCGACGGTGATGACTTGTGTGATTAACGATTTTGGCGCGGACGCCGTGTTTTCCCGGCAAGTTGAGGCGCTCGGAAATAAGGGTGATGTTTTGGTTGGGTTTAGCACGAGCGGGAACTCCGAAAATGTGCGGCGAGCTCTGGCAATTGCAAAAGATCAGGGAGTCCACACCCTTGCTTTACTTGGAAAAGATGGCGGCCTCATCCATGGGCTAGCCGACCGGGAAATTATTGTCCCTTCGAATGATACCGCTCGAATTCAGGAGGTTCATACCTGGATTTTGCACGGGCTGCTTGAAAAGATCGAGCGCGAGCTTGTACGGGAATAAAGCGCGAGCTTGGTTGATCGCAAAAAGTTTTCATTGGGAATGCGGCTCGTTTGGCTAGGCTGGGTTTATGGGAAAAGAAGAGGAACACGCCACGCTATGCTTTATTCGACGCGAAGGCCGCATTCTGCTGATTAAAAAACTTCGCGGCTTGGGTGCTGGGAAGGTTAATGGTCCGGGTGGAAAAGTCGAGCCAGGCGAGGCGGCTTTAGATTGCGCGATTCGAGAGACTCAAGAAGAGATCTGCGTGACACCGCTCGATCTGAACAAACAAGCAGACCTGTCGTTCGAGTTCACGGATGGCTACCGCCTCCACTGCGAAGTCTTTTTTGCCAAGGACTTCATTGGCCAACCGCAGAATACCGAAGAAGCGGAGCCGTTTTGGGTAAGCGAAGACCAAATCCCCTATGATCTTATGTGGGCAGACGACTCCCAGTGGTTGCCTCTTGCCTTAGCCGGCCACTACGTCACCGGTGTATTTCAGTTTGATGGCGACCGCCTTTTGGATTCACGGGTCACCTGCGGTGAGTTTCACCCGGACGGTTAAGCCATGTCCTTGAGCACAACCTCGCGACCTTCTTGAGCAGACAGGTAGATTGCGTCGAGAATTCTTTGCACCTGCAAGGACTGCTCCATTGGAACCAAAGGTTCTGCGCGGCCTAACAAACAGTCGACGAAGTGAGCCATCCGATTGGGGTCAACCAGGGTTGGAAGGTCGGGTAGCTCGCTCACTTTGTGCACAAGTTTATCTTCAATCTTATCCACCTCAAAAAGGGCCGGTTGCTGCCCAACACGTCCCCCGGCGGCGGTGCCATAAAGCTCCACACCATTCATGTCGCCGTGTTCTTGAAACAGCGCCCAAGTTGCTTCGAACATGATGGTGCAGCCGTTTTTTAAACGAAGCAATGCGCAGGAAAAATCGTCCACGTCAAAAGGCTTATCCGGGTCTATCTCAGATTTGCCCCAACCTCCATCGCCCATGCCCTGCTCGCCAAGTCGCGAGCCTACCGCTGCGGAAACCGTTTCTACATCAAACTCGTCTAAAAGAAAAAGACAGAGGTCAAGGACATGCACACCAATGTCGTAGGTCGCACCACCGCCCGCCATGGCGCGTTGAGTAAACCAACTTCCAATGCGAGGGATGCCTTTTTGGCGCCGCCAATAGGCTTTTGCATAGTAGATATCGCCAAAAAAACCTCTCTCCACGAGTTGCCGGACAGTTTGTGCATTTTTGCTAAAGCGTTGGTTTTGCGCCACCATAAGTAACCTTTGACTTTCTCGTGCAGCTTTAACGAGTGCCCCGGCTTCTTGGGCGTTGGTGGCCATGGGTTTCTCAAGCAAAACATGTTTGCCCGCTTGCAGCGCTGCAAGACTGACCGGTGCGTGGAGGCAGTTCGGCAAACAAATTGTGACGGCGTGAATGAACGGGTCGTCCAGGACGGCGCGGTAGTCGGTCTCAACGCGAGCAATTTTAAACTCCTCTGCTGCTGCTCTCCCCCGTTCCGGATGGCTTTCTGCAATGGCGGCTACGACTGCTTCCGGATGTAGTTGAAGATTTTGGATGTGGTTGATGCCGATGGCACCAGCTCCAATGACTGCGACGTGGATAGGACCTTCTAGCGTGGAATGTTTCGACATGTAAGTGGAATGCGAAGCGACGCGGTTGTTAAAGTAGTTTTTTTAAGTTCTCCAGACAAACCTTGACGCTCTCAAGCGGGGGATAGTTGTAGTCTTCTTGTTCAACAATTAGCCATTCAACATTTGGCAGCTCAGCGGTGACTGTTAACACTTCTTGAATAGGCAAATCGCCTTGGCCCAATTCAGCAGGGCCGGATTCGTCCATCTTTCCATCCTTGAGATGGACGGTACTGATTCGACCGCCTAGGGCACGCAAGTAGGCGGCAGGGTTTACGCCACCTTTCAGAACCCACCAAACGTCCGGTTGAGCCTTGAGATCGCGGGGAGCCGTTGCCTGGTAAAGGCGATCCAGCACCGACTGCCCTTCGATGGACCGAAACTCTTGCGCGTGATTGTGATATGCCAATTTGAGGCCGGCTTTCCTTAGGGTTGCCCCGTATTGGCTTAGTTTGTCGGCGAAGGAGTCGCAGTCTTCCACAGTCGAAAAATCTCGTCCGGGTGAAGCAAGCACGATGTTCTTAGTGTTGAACAGCTTTGCCTCACTAATCAATTGATCCATATCATTCTCAAGCCTTGACACGCCCACATGCATTCCGGCTACCTGCAATGAAGCCGACTGCAATGCTCGGGCCGCTTCTTCCGCGTTGAAGTTGCCGTATCCAGCAAGTTCAACACCTTGATAACCCAGCTCAGCAACTTTCTTGATGGTCTCGGCGAAATTTGATTTAACTTGTTCACGTAGTGACCAAAGCTGTAGGGCAACTGGAGGTTGGGGCATAAAGGGCTTGGAGAAAACTAAAGTTTCGGTACTCGTGGAGCGCGGAGCCTATGCGGCTCAGTCAAACCCGAGCCGAGAAGAGGGCGACAGTAGTTGCGAAATTCCTCAGTAACCCCGCAGTCGTCGTCGGTCAAGAACTCGTCGGGCATAAGCCTGGTCTTGCCGGCCACTTTCTCAATGTCAACCAACTCATAATCCACACTGTAATTCGTAACAGGACGGCGAATAACCACGCTACCATCAATATCATCCCACATCGCATACTGGACCGCTTTCTCGCCCACCTCCCGCGCTTCATGGGCATCCCGATCGCTTACGCAACCAAGAAAGGATCGCTGCAAATATCCAAACGTGTCCGAGCGCACCCGTTTAATTTTCAGTTCGGCTTTGATCTGTTCGGCCAAAAGGTCCCCAAGAGCGCCCGTTCCGGACAATTGCACGTTGCCATGAGCATCGCGTTCCTCGTTTTCGGTTAGTTTAAGAACCATGGGAGTTCCGTCTTTATCGTGGACCCCTTCTGACACAGCAATGGTGCAAATCCCACGCTGATCATACACCCGTTGCACATCGCTTAAAAACTTCTCCATCGAAAATGACCGTTCCGGCACGTAAATAAGATGTGGACCATCATCCACATATTTCCGGCCTAAAGCAGACGCGGCTGTCAAGAAGCCGGCGTGACGCCCCATCACTACCCCAATCAGCACGCCAGGGAGTGCACGGTTATCCAGATTTAATCCCATGAAAGCTTGAGCCACGAACCTAGCCGCCGAGCCGAATCCAGGACTATGGTCGTTCTCGGCCAGATCGTTGTCGATTGTTTTCGGAATATGCACGCAACGCAACGCGTAGTTAGCCGCCTCGGCTTGTTCGGCGATGATGCGCACCGTATCGCTACTGTCATTACCGCCCACGTAAAAAAAGTAGCGGATGTCATGTTTCATCATGGCCTTGAACATGCGCTGGCAATATTCCTGGTCCGGTTTATCCCGAGTGGAAAGAAGCGCGGACGAGGGGGTGTTGCCGACCCGTTCCAAGTTGTGACTGGTTTCTCTGGAAAGATCGACGAAATCTTCTTCAGCAATGCCTCTCACTCCATGCAAAGCCCCATAAACCGAGGTGACTTGTGAAAACTTGCGGGCTTCAAGCGCAACACCGACCACGCTCTGGTTGATGACAGCGGTTGGACCGCCCCCTTGCGCTACTAAAACTTTTCCCTCTAATCGACTCATAGGGTGAAGAGCAATGCCCAAGATGGATACAATAACAACAAAATAATGCGCGAAACGCGCAAATAAAGATCTTCAAGCGCAACCCTTATCCACCACCTGATCGACGGCCCTGGCCCTGGCTCTGGCTTACGGCTCATCGCACGGCAAAAGGGCCCCGGCGCGAAAACTGCATTTCTGCTTGCCGAGAAGCATTGTTGCAGGCAATTTTTAGTTGTAGTTTGCTTCGGCACTCACTCCCAGTGGGTGATGAAGCAATCACATCAACTGTTCCCCCTAACCTAGCTTCCCCGTAGCTCCTCTTTCGTATGGATACACAGCGCTTTTTCCTTCTCAAGCATGACGATAACAGTCTTTTTGGTCCAATGAGCCTTGAAGAACTAAAGGATTGGGCCGATCGCGCTCTCGTTTCTCCTCTCGACAAAGTGTCTTGCGATCAAGCAACCTGGATAAAAGCTCCCATGGTGCCGGAGCTGCACATGGACTGGTTAGTTGAAGTAAGCGATCATGAACTTTATGGTCCCACTACGGTCGGAGCGATCGAGCAGTTTCTTGATGCGGACGAAATTCAGAATGGCACCGTCTTGATCAATTGTGTTGACTCACAGCGACTGAGCGTCAGCCAGCTCCAAGGTCGTGCATTCGCCAAGGAGCGCAGTCCCATTCGGGATCATGAGGACGAAACAGTAGGGCTCGAGCCAAAAACTGCCCGGATTCGTGGGCACTTGCAAAAACGCGTTCGTGAACTTGAAAACGCCCTCCTTGAGGAGCGTCGCTATTCCCAGAGTCTAGAAGAAAACTACCGAAAACTGGAAGCCCGGTTGCATGCTCTGCTCGAGTTAGACAAATAAGTTAGACAAATATCCTCAGTGATCTAAAGGTTCGGGAAGTGTTCGAGCAGCTCGATCACTGCCGACTCAGGCATGGGCACTGTCGGCCCAATGCCGTGCGCTAACACCAAGGCCTCGGCGGTTGCTTCCAGCACTTCTAGCCGGTCATAGGCCTCCAACAAAGACTTGCCCACCACCAGCACGCCCTCGTTCTCAATCACCAAAGCAGGGTGCTGTTGAACGAGCTCAGCGATTTTTTCGGGTGTAAAATCCGCCTGCGAAATTAAAGGGCACTCTTTTAACACCAAAAAGCTCTCCGGAATCGTCCGGGTCTCCAACTTTCTCCGGCTAAAGGCAAAGGCCGAGCCATGCAGTGGCTGAGCATGGATGACCGCTCCCACCGAAGGATTCTTTTCATAAATGGCCTGATGCCATGGAGTGCTATCGCTCGCCTCGCCCTCTTGTTTGTCGGCGCAAACCTTGACCAGGGCAGAGGGAATCATCTCCAACCGGTCGCGACCGTGAGGCGTAATGAGAAAGGCTTCTTCACTCAGCCTGCTAGAAGCAGAGCCCGCGCTACTGATCATCAGCCGTTGCTTGAGGCATCGCTGCACAAACCGGCTCAGCTCCGAACGCACCGCCCGCTCCTGAGTTGTTAGAATACTTGGCACCGTCTCCGCGTGGGCAGGCTTTTGCTTCTCTGGAAAGCTCTCGCAGATTTTTGCTCCTCCCAAGCTTGCACAGCGTGTGAGTGTTTGTGACAAATACTCCAAAGTTTCAAAACGTTGAAAGGCTTCTGCTAAATCCCGACCGCCGACAACCACGCCATGATTTTCTAGCAGGACCGCCTCGGCTCCGGCACGAAAACAGTGAGCGATGTTCTGCCCCAACTCATCAGTTCCTGGGCACGCGTAAGCGGCAATGGCGAGCTTGGCACACCACTCTGCGGTATGTCTGGACACCATGGCCTGTGGAAGCATGCGGCACAGACTGAAAGCCACCAATGCACTGGGGTGAGCATGAATGATCGCTTTCAGATCCGCTCGCACCCCATAAATTGCCCCATGAAATGGCAACTCGGATGAGGCGGGGTGCAAGCCCTCGCTTGCTCCAGAAGGTGTCACCTTCACAATATCCTCCTCACGCAGCTGTCCTTTATCCACTCGGGAGGGCGTGATCCAGATATGACCGGTTTCGTCTTGGATAGAAAGATTGCCGCCGGAAGTGGTGGTCATCCTGAGCGAATAAATTCTGGCCATACATTCGACCAACTGAGTGCGAGGATGCTGCCAGAGAGAAAAAGATTCCATAAGGCAAAGTGTAAGCAAAGCCGACTGAAAGGCAATGAAAAAGCGACGTGAATATCCAAATACATGCGGGCATGCGCTTTATTGATGTTTAGCCATGGGGCATCGTGAGCGCCAACGGCGCGGCCTCATTCTAGCCTGGGGCATCGCCCCAGGTCCCACAAAAGCCAGTCTAGGAACGTTGTGCGCAGTGGAACAATCGTCGGTATACTCGCTATGGCGTATTGTGGGCGGAGCAGTTGAAGAGTGTGCTGGTGCAGAGCGGTCAGGAGCAGGCTACGGCGCGAGAAATTTTGAAGAACGCGGAACCGGAGTCGCTGACGACGATGTCGGCGTAACACAGCATCAATTCGCGATCTGAGTCCTCCAGAAAAATTGCCTCCCGATGGTTTCCGCGCGCCATGACGTGATACCATGCTCCCTCGGCATTCTTATTCGTCACCGAGCAAAAGAGCGCCAGCGCGCCGCTGGAAACGAACAAGTTCAGTGGCTTCAATTGTTGTTGGGGCTTCTTCTTCAAGCATCGCCGTCCATTTTGCTCGATTTTCACTGTCGCCCCAAATCTTACCATCTCTAATGCATAGCTCTGTATCAATCGCTGACCTCACTTCAAACAACAGCTGCGGAGAAAATATCCAATCCTCAAAGCGATCCAAGGC
>DAIRSW010000042.1:0-4088 GCA_036804205.1 Verrucomicrobiia bacterium
TTTAGCCTCAGAAGCACGACATAAAATCGGTTAGCAGACTTGCAAGAGTCGCGCAGGCGTGCCAGAATGCTTTAATTAGGATATACACGTCGCATTTGTCCGTCTGACAAAGCCGCCGCTTCCTTTAGTAAGTCTTTTTATGGTCGCACCCTCTCCTTCTCGGTCTTTGCTCCAAGGGCTTTTGCCCTGGATCATCATGGTTGTCGCTTTTGCTTTGCCATGGATTATTCCAGCAGACTTTGCCGATCTCGGGGTGGCCGCTCGCATCTCATTGGGCATTCTGCTCTTGGCAGCAACGTTTTGGATTCTGGAGCCGATCCCCATTTATGCCACGTCGCTGCTTGTTATCTTGTTGCAAATCGCTTTGCTCAGCGCTCAGGGACCGCTGACGTCCCTCACCGCGCCGGCGACAGCCATTCCGGTCGAAGGGCAGGTGACCATTCCCGCCGAAGCAGTGGTCCAGCACGAGGGTCGGCCAGGTGTGTGGGATTGGGAAGGGCCAGGGAGCTACCGATTTGTTCCCATCGAGACTGCAGCCGAAGTTGGCGACCAACTCTCGGTGGTGCTCTCTGAGGAAGTGTCTGCGGTTTTGTTAGAACCCGGACATTGGCAGACTGAGTTCGTCGCGCCCAGTTATACCTTGTTCACCAATACCTTGGCGAACCCTATTCTCATTCTGTTTTTGGGTGGGTTCGTCATCGCGGCTGCCGCAGTCAAGCATGGCTTGGATGTGGCCATGTGTCGCGGTCTCTTGCAGCCTTTCGGTACGCAACCCCGGATGATCGTGCTGGGGCTGATGCTAAGCACTGCCATTCTGTCCGCGTTTATGAGTAACACCGCGACCACCGCGATGATGATCGCGGTCGCCCTTCCGGTGGTTCGTGCCTTGGGCCCCAATGATCCTTTCCGGATGGCGGTGTTATTAGCCATTCCTTTTTCGGCGAACGTTGGTGGCATTTTGACCCCAATCGGAACGCCTCCAAATGCGATTGTTCTCAACATGCTGACCGAACGTGGGGAGGGAATCACTTTCGTGGCTTGGATGGGGTTCACCGCGCCCTTGGTGTTTTTGCTTTTGTTTTTAACCTGGCTTTTGCTGACCAGCCTGCATCGAGCTCAGACCGACCGAGTGGTTTTGCATTTTGAATACAGCGATGACACACCCCCGACCGGACGAAATCTTTTGATCCTCGTTTTTGGAGCTACGGTGTTGCTTTGGGTTACCGAAAGTCTCCACGGCATTCCCAGCGGCATGGTCGCGTTTCTGCCGGTTGCCCTGTTACCGGCGCTCGGGGTGGTAACCACCAAAGACATTCGAGGGCTGCCCTGGGAGGTTCTATGGCTCATGGCCGGCGGTATCTCTTTAGGTATTTCGCTGGAAAATACCGGCCTGGCCTCGTGGTTGGTGAACCTTGCTCCATGGGGCGATCTGCCGGGTTGGGCTGTTATCGGCTTGTTTGGACTGGCCGCGATCCTTTTGGCGACGTTTATTGCCAACACCGTAGCTGCGACCTTGTTGGCTCCAATTGTGGGAACTTTAGTCGGGTCCGGATTGACGGGAGATCTTTCACTCTTAGTCGCAGGTCTGGTGATTGCGATTGGATCGAGCCTGGGAATGGCGCTTCCAATTTCCACACCGCCGAATGCCATTGCTATGAGCACTGGATTTCTTCCAAGCCGAGCGATGATGGTGGCAGGCACCTTGGTGGGGCTATTCGGTTACGCGCTGCTTCTTCTCTCGACCTTTTTCTTCTGGAGGTTTATAATCTCCTAATACAACCCCCTACTGTCCTATGAACCTACAACTCTTAATTTTGTGTATTGATGATGAGGCCGATGTTTTGGAGTCATTAATGCGTGACCTCGCGTCCTTCGAACCGGTCTTCCGGCTTGCGGGAGCAAGTCATGCCGAAGAAGCGCGAGAGTTTATCGAATCGCTCGACCCCAGCCGGCAGCGGGTGGCTTTAATTTTTTGCGATCATGTGATGCCCGGCGAACGGGGAGTGCACTTTATGAAAAGCTTGGTAGAGGATTCACCTTCCTCAGCTTTACTTGCCTGCAAGGTATTGTTCACCGGTCAGGCCAGTCATGAGGATACGATTGACGCAATTAACAATGCCCAGATCGACCATTATCAACCTAAGCCGTGGGAGCCAGCGAAACTAAAAGCATTGGGCACGGAGCTTTTGACCCGGTTTGTTCTACGTGCCGATATCGATCCATTGCCGTATATGAAGCATCTGGATCAAGTCGCGGTGGCTTCGCGCCTGCATCACGACGCCCGGTGGCATGAGGCTTAAGCTTTCCGAAAGCTCCCCATGCTCGGTCGGGATTGATTGGGGGAGCGGCGCATGAGTTCGCTATTGGAGCGTTTGCAGGATGCCCTGGCCACCGGCGCGGCATCCACACTCACCGTGATCGATATCGCCAAAGGGGAATGGGTGCTCAAAGAATCGGAGAGCGCCGAAAAACTATGGGTCATTTTGGACGGCTGCCTACGCTTAACCAAAGAAACTACGGAGGAAGGCTTGCTCCGGATGGATCGCTTGGAGGCCGGTGAGTTGGTGGGAATTTTATCTTACAACACCAAAGAACCGAGCTTCTTTGGGGTGGAGGCGGAAAGCAACGCTAAGTTGCTGGAACTGACCTGGGACGAGTTTGAGAATTTAGCAGATAGCAACCCGGCCGCGCACACCGCCTTGCAGGCTTTGATTCGACGCAGCTTCATGGAGCGCTACCGCCGGCTGATGCGCTTACATTTAGAGCTGGGCCACATGCACTCCGAACTCAAGAGGGAACGAGCCGAGTTGCAGGCCACCATTGAAGAGCTAAGACGCACCCGACATCGCTTGGTCCAGCAGGAGAAGTTAGCCATGATCGGCTCGATCATGCCCGGGCTTGCGCATGAGTTGAATAATCCCGCTTCATCCCTGCAGCGGCACGCGGATTTTTTGTCGGAGATCTTGAGTGAAGTTTTTCATGACAACCCTGATCCGACAGTGCAGCGAGCCTGGGAGGCCGGTTTGCAAAGCCCTTTGCCCGACACAAAAGCAACACGGCATAACCTCGCTAAGCTGGAGCAAATTCATCCGGACGTGGAGATACCGCTACTGCGTCGTGCTGCTGGGCTAACCCCGGAAATATTTGATCAAGCACTGCAGGTTCAGCCGAAGAAATGGACAGGATTGCTGCAAGCCTTTGAAACCGGTCGGTTTTTACACGTGGTCCACAGTGCTGCTCGGAGAATCATGCGTTTGGTGGAAAGTTTGCGCCGATATAGTCGTCCGACGCAAGATACTCTGGAAGATTTCCCCCTGTCCCGAGGAATAGAGGACACTTTATTGGTTCTTAACAGCCGCTTGCGGGACGTCGATGTCTCGACCGAGCTGGACAAAATGGTGCAGGTAACGGCGAATGAGAATGAGCTGAACCAGGTTTGGACTAATCTTGTGGTCAACGGCATCGAAGCCATGGGCGGTGTTGGGCATCTGTATATCAAGATGCGTCAGAAGGATGGCTGGGTTGAAACCTTTGTTCAGGATAGCGGGCCGGGTATTTCCGCGGAATTGCGAGAGGAAGTTTTTGCACCCTACATGACCACCAAAGCTAAGGGTGGTCACTTTGGCCTGGGCCTAGGCCTGAGTATTTGTCGAGCGATCGTAGAAAAGTTTGGCGGAGAAATTCGGGTTGTTTCGCCTGAACAATCGGATTCGGAACTCCGAGGGGCCTGTTTTATGGTTCGTTTGCAAGCGGCGACGTCGTCTTGGTAACCAAAAGATGGCCTTTTCCCGGCACCACCCCGCCAAAGAAATGGGCCTTACCGTTTTCCTTTTTTTGACGTGAGCCCATTCTGAGCGCATTGTATTGGGGGTTTGACAGCATGGAACGACGTCTCACAGAAAAAAAATACTGGTCGCTTGGGCGAATTGTAACGGTGGTCGGCAGCAGTCTCGCTGTGTCGGGGCTCACCTTGTGGTGGAAGTGTATGCAGGGGGCAAAAAAACCCGCATTAGCTACTCCGGCTGAACCAACTCCGGAACCAACGCTTGAGGAGCTGTTTCCACTTGACATCAATTTGGCCAGCCTTG
>DAIRSW010000042.1:4098-19889 GCA_036804205.1 Verrucomicrobiia bacterium
CAACAGCGGCCATTCAACTCGTTAGAAGACTTGACCCGAGTTGGCGGAATCGGCCCAAAGAAGCTCGAGCAACTCGCCCCGTTCCTGGCGTTAAAGTCCTGACTGAAGCCCGGTGCTTCACTCGCTCTGAAGGCTGAGGCGTTCCACCAGGCTAGGAAAACCGCACTGCGTGCAGTCAGAAAAATCCTTCAAACAGTAGTCTTCGAACAACTGCAAAAGAGCTTGGTGATGCCCAAGAGTGGTCCATTCCTTGATCAATCGTGGCTCGCCCCCGGCCATCCGTTCAAGAGCTACAGCCACCCGGCGACTAGTTTGCGGTGCTCGCTGTGCAAAAAGCCAGCGCAAGGCCGCTTCCTCGGGAATAAGAGGAGCCATCACATTGGCAAGAAGATCGTGGATGCGCGAGCTACCCATGAGCTGAGCTGAATCGCGCTCCAAAATCGGCCGGTCTAAACGGTAATGCCGGGACCAGAATGGATGCGTGAGCTCGGCTAAAAAACTTGAGAGCGCTTGGTGGTCGCCTTCTTCCATCAAAGCACGATATGGTTGCCAGTGCGGAAGAAGCGTAGCAAGCGCTCCCAGGCGTCGCTCCGGATGGTTGAGCGGACGGAATCCTTTCTTGGACCACAAGGTGTCGGCGATCGGCAAAGCTTGAAATTCGGCTTGGCGTTTCCACCAAACTTCCCACAGATCACGCAGGTAGCTTTGGGAATCCAGGGCGCTACTCTGCGCCGCTCGACCTTGCAAAAAGCCGGCGCCACCAAAAAGCAAAGCTTCGGCCTGCGCCGGCGAAGTTCTGAGGGTTTTTAAAGGCAACCGTTGGACCAAAATGCGAAACGGAAGTTTATTTTCCCGGTAACCCATCACTTCCGCCGTGGCTTGAAAGAGCGCCTGATCAATCCCATGCGTGAGAGCCATGCGCTGCCATCGAGAGCGTTTTTTATTGAGTCGCCAGGCCGCAGCAGCATGAAGCAACTCGTCTCGCTGCGATGTGGAAAGACTTGAAATGGGATTCACACAGCGTCCGGGCCGCGCGTTGGGGAGGGGAAAAGGTGGGCTGGTGAGTTCCTGCCAAGGAAGCAGAGCTTGAGGGACCAGCCGGTGTTGGGGCGTGCGGGTGAAGGTCTGTTGGGATCCTGGAACAAGAAACAAATGGAGAATCACGTTTTCGTATTCCGGATTCTGATGGTGTCCATGTGCCTCCCAGTCTTTGGCGTGCGAGTCAATTTCGATAGCGCCTTCCATCACGGGTTGATCATCGATCTGAATGGCTGCTTGGAGAAAGTCCGGGCCCGCTTCGTGGTTCCAGAGTCCGTGTTGATGAATATGAATTTTATGCCCGTCGACGGCAGTGAACTCGCGACCGAATTCCCCGGCAAACCAAGCGGCCTGCACCTCGATTTCGGCAGGTAACAATTCGAGATTCATCCATTGCTCTTCGTGCAAGCTGAAGCCGGGTTGAAGTGCTGCTCCATATTGAGTTGCCGTAAACATGTCGAGATGATGCTGGGCTTGGAGGAGGGTTAGTTGTCCGCAGTGGTGACCCGGAGCACTTCTTCGAGTGTGGTGACGCCCGCCGCGACTTTGCGCCACCCGTTCTCGCGGAGAAACGTCATCCCAATCCTTTCAGCATGATCACGAAGCACACTGGCTGGTTGTCTTTGAGCAATGAGTTCTTGCATGTGTGAGTCGACCAAACACACCTCAAAAAGAGCCACGCGCCCTTGGTAACCTGTCTGTCGACACTGTGGACAGCCGCGACCCCGCTGCACCAGGTGGTTCCATTGCATTGGAAACCCGGTCGCGGCAAGGAGGTCCGAAGGTGAGTCAGCCGGTTGACGGCAATGTGGGCAAATCGTGCGCACCAAGCGCTGCGCAAGAAAAGCGCGAACAGCTGAACCAACCAGAAAGGGTTCGATACCCATGTCCACAAGCCGAGTAATGCCCCCAACAGCGTCGTTGGTGTGCAGGGTGCTGAAAACAAGGTGGCCGGTTAACGCCGCTCGAATGGCGATCTCGGCTGTTTCTACATCACGCATTTCTCCCACCATCACCACATTGGGATCGCCGCGCAGGATGCTGCGGAGGCCTCGGGCAAAGGTAAGGCCGATTTCCGGTCGCACTGCGATCTGGACCACCCCGGGCAACTTGTGTTCCACCGGCTCCTCAACAGTGACGATGCGCCGTTCTTGGGTATTGAGCATGCTGAGAAAGGTGTAGAGAGTGGTCGATTTGCCACATCCGGTGGGCCCGGTGAGGAGCACAATCCCATTGGGCAGATCTAAAAGCGCCTTTATTTTTTTGGCATCATCATCCTCCAAGGAAAGCCGAGCGAAGGTAAACTGTTCCTGGCCTAAAAGACGCAAGCTTACGCTTTCACCCACCACCGAAGGAATGCAGGCGACCCGGACGTCAATACTGCGCCCGGCAAGTTCCAAGTTGATCCGTCCGTCCTGGGGAAGACGCCGCTCATTGATGTCGAGGTGAGCCATAATTTTCAGACGGGCCACGACGGAGGCTTGAAGTAGCCGGATTTCGGGTGGCACCGCGATCTCGCGCAGCACGCCGTCTACCCGAAAGCGAATGCGGAGACCGCTTTCCAATGGCTCAACATGGATGTCAGTAGCGCGATCTTCCAGCGCTTGCCGAATGACCTGGTTGACAAATTTCATCACGCTGGCTTCAGGATCATCGGCGTCCAGCACGGTGATTTCCTGCGCCAACTCATCGGTGGTGGCTGGGTGCAGTCCCCCTTCCAAAAGCTCCTCAAAAGTCTCAGCACCGAGGCCGTAACCATCGCGCAACAGCTCAAGAATGCGTTGCTTACTACTCATGCGCCAGGTGACCGGCTTGTTGAGGTGTCGTGACACCGCCTGCTGGGCTCGCCAGTCATAGGGATCAGCCATGACGATGGTGGCGGAGTCTCCCTCAAGATTGAGTGGGAGGACCACGTGTCGAAGCGCGAGTCGGGGCGGAAATTTTTGGAGAACCGCGGTTTCGGTTTCAAGCAAAAGCGGGTCGATCCATTCTAACCCAGCTTCTTCACAGAATATTTGCAGCACAAGTGCTTCGTCAATCTCCGGAAGAGCAAGGATGGCATTAAGCGGCGAGGAATGCTGGCGGGCCGCAGCATCAATGGTCGGCTGAATGCTGGGGAGATCACGCAACCCAAGTCGACTAAGAGTCCGCGCCAAAGTGGGCGGCAGAGGACGCACCTGGGGAGAAGGCGAGGGAGCAAGCGTTACTGTGGCCATGCACGTCTCTAGCGTAAAGTGCGAATGATCCGGTCAGATTGATTTCCGGCGATGTCCCGGGAAACCACTTCAATCTGAAAAGGCCTACGGGTTGCGCGAAAGCTAAAGATGAAAAATACATCTTGTCCGTCCTGCTCGGAGATAAGGGCTCGCCGCCATTCGCTCTGGCCAGTACCGCGGTAGTGTACACTGCGAACTGCCACATTATCGGTAACGCGTCCGAACACCGTAATGTTGCGCCGCGGAACAATCGCCCCGGCCACAGGAGACTCAATAGTGATGACCGGAGGAGTGATGTCCGGCCCAGAAGTTGGCTGCGCTGGAGTGGGCGCTGGGGTAGGCGTCGGCGTGGGGTCTTGGGCGAGACCTGTCAGCTGAACCAACGCCGTTGCACAGAGGAGAACAAAAAACTTTTTCATAGGAATAATAAACCGCACAATGCTCGT
Organism: Verrucomicrobiia bacterium; assembly: GCA_036804205.1. Taxonomy (GTDB): domain Bacteria; phylum Verrucomicrobiota; class Verrucomicrobiia; order Chthoniobacterales; family CALDSX01; genus DAIRSW01. The sequence goes on from DAIRSW010000042.1 coordinate 7,799, forward strand.
GGTGAAAAGCCTTAAGTTTGCAGATCTTGTGGTCAACAAGAGGCGAGGCGTGTTGACCTGGGCTGCGTTCGTGGTTAGCTAAAGGGATGGCCCGTCGTGCACAATAATGCTTTGCTTGTGACAAACCAACTTTCCCAACTCCTCGATGCCCTTGGGGGGATTATCCTCGGCAAATCTGAAACCTTACGATTAGCAGTGATTTGCCTTTTAGCGCGAGGCCATCTTTTGTTAGAAGACATTCCTGGAGTGGGAAAAACCACTTTGGCTCACGCCTTAGCGGCTAGTTTGGGTCTGCCATTTCGACGCCTTCAGTTCACCAGCGACCTGTTACCCGGCGACATCTTGGGCAGTTCCATTTTTGATGTGCAAGCAAAAGGTTTCGTTTTCCATCCTGGACCGGTTTTTGCAAACATCCTGTTGGTTGACGAGGTCAATCGAGCCACGCCACGCACTCAGAGTGCTTTATTAGAAGCCATGGAGGAAAGACAGGTGAGCGTGGATGGCTCAACGCATGCCTTGCCCGAGCCTTTTTTTGTTGTGGCCACTCAAAACCCTCTTTCGCAAGTCGGCACATACTCCCTGCCAGAGTCTCAGTTGGATCGTTTCCTGATGCGTCTGAGTTTAGGTTTTCCCGATCGCGCCAGTGAACGGGTTATGTTATTAGGTCAAGATCGCCGTGAGTTAGTGGAAACTTTGTCGCCCATCCTAAGTCCGGAAGCCTTAAAGAGCATGCAGAACGCGGTGGGCCAAGTGCATTGTGGTGATGAGGTTTTGAACTATCTGCAGGATTTGTTAGAGGCCTCACGAAAAGCGTTCGCCCCCGGCTTATCTCCAAGGGCGGGCCTTGCTTGGCTTCGCGCCGGACGAGCCTCGGCTCTTTTGGCTGGACGCGATTTTGTCATTCCCGAGGATTTGCAGTTGACCGGGCAAGGAGTCATGGCCCATCGCTTGGGGCAAGCCACCGAAGGGGGAAGTGCGGAGCGAGCCGAGCAAGTGCTGAGCATGGTGCCAAGCGCATGAGCCGCGCGACGCGCGAGCCGGAGCTGCGCTCTGGCAAGCTGAAGTGGCGCCCCACCGGAGCGGTGATCGGGATGACGCTTTTGCTCTTGGCCTGCTTTTATGCAGGTGCGAGTCAGGGCAATGGCGTGGCCTACGCCTTTGGTTTTTTGTTGTTAGCTATGTGCGTGGCGTCCGGTGTACAGGCTTGGCGCTTGGTCAAGCGCGCTGAGCTTAGACTCTATGACGAGCAAGTTCTTGCCCCGGCCGATCAAGAAAGCTGGGCGGATCTCGGTCAGGTGGTCGGTGGCGAAGGTGCCCGCTGGGAAGTCTTCCTCTGGTCAGCCGGCAAAAAAGTGGCCACTTGTCTTAGTGCAAAAGGCGTGTTCCACGTGGGCGCTTTGCCTCGTGGTGTTCATCGCATTGATGAGATCGAACTGGCGACACGTTTTCCTTTGGGTTTAATCCAGGTAAGTAAATGTGAGGCCAAACCGTTGGAGCTGCTGATTTACCCCAATCCGCAAGGCCGGATGGACCTGCCTGAGGATGCCGGAGTAGAGATCGAGGCGGAGTTGGGTGCGGTGAGCAGCTGGGGCTCAGACTTTGTCGGACATCGACCCTGGCGAGAAGGAGAATCTCAACGTCGGGTGGACTGGAAGTCGGTGGCTCGTGGTCGCGGCTATCAGAGCAAAGTGTTTGGGGGAGCACGAGCGAGAGAATGGCTTTTGGATTGGGAGGGAGTGCCGGGGAACGACATGGAAGAACGACTGCGACAACTTGCGAAGTGGGTGGACGAAGCGGTAAGCGCCGAGGTGGCCTGGAGTCTTCGCTTACCTGACACGAGCTTGGCCTTGGCATCCGGCCAGGGACATCTGTGGCGTTCTTGGGCGGCACTTGCGCGGGTGCCCCGGGAGGGCGAGACTCCGTCCGAGCTAGGTGCAGTATCAGTGAGCTCGACAGGGGGTGAGCAGGAATGATTCTTTCCACCACCAAAAACCCGGCTAGCCACGCAATGGGGAGCAGAGTTCTCGCACCTAAGAAGCGTAGTCAAGAAGCCGTGAGTCATGGCGAAGAACGCTGGTTGTCGGTGGCTTTGCTGGTGACGCTACTCTTTTTGATGCCTCACGCCGAGCTGTGGGCGGGTGCCATGATCGGTGTTGTTTTGTTAACACGCACTTTCCTTACCAGAGAGCGGCGAACTTGGGAAGGGCCCTTGGCCCGGATAGCGGTCATTGGCCTCGGGGTTGGCCTGCTTTACGTTCAGCACGGGACGGTGCTGGGATTGCGGCCGGGGTTAAGTTTGCTGCTCATTCTCCTAGCGGTCAAAGTCTTAGAAAGCAAAAGCCTTCGGGATCACCGGGTCTTGATTGTGCTCGGCTATTTTATGTGCCTGGCGATTCTGTTTTTTGAGCAAACGCTGCGGCAAAGCTTGTTTGCCGTGCTTGGGGCAGTAGTCTACACAGCGTTTTTGATAAAAAGCCATGCGACCGACGGCTACGGTCCAAGAAAGGTCTCGGCCATCGCATGGCGTCTTTTGGGGCTGGGCCTGCCTTTAGCGGTGTTGTTGTTCTTGTTTTTTCCTCGCCCATCCGGAGGAGGATGGTTGGTGCTCGGTCAGTCGTCGCAAGCACGCTCAGGCATGAGTGATTCGCTGAATCCCGCCACCACAGGTTCAATGCAGTTGTCGGAACGGGTGTCTTTTCGAGTGGAGTTCGGTGGGGATTACTTGCCACGCACCTTCGAGTTATACTGGCGAGTGCACGTTTTGAGCGAGCACGAAGGAATGCGCTGGTCCCAAGGGCGTCCGGTCGGCGGTCATCTGGAGGATGTGACCCAGTCTGAGGCGGATGTCATTCAACAGAGAATCATCCTCGAGCCGCACGGAGAAAGCTGGATGCCAAGCTTGGATTGGCCGGTGAAAGCACCACGAGACGCGGCTCTTTTGGCAACGCGATCTTTGACGCATCGTCGGCCAGTGAACTCTCAGTTAAGATATCAGGCAGGCTCCCAGTTTGCTTCCCCACAAAGAAACTTATCCGAGCCGGCGCGAAGATACTATACTTTTGTCGGCCGCGGAGTTTCGAAGGAAGCACGTGAACTGGCTGAACGGTTGGCCGGGGAAGCCGAAGGTGATCAGGAGAGATTGTTACAGCTTCTGCTCGAGGTGTTTCAGGAAGATTTCATTTATTCGCTTGAGCCGGGTTCTTACACACCATCGCGTGCGTTAGATCAATTTCTTTTTGAACGGCGAATTGGGTTCTGCGAACATTATGCATCGGCCTTCGCAATTCTCGCGCGAATAGCCGGCTTGCCATCCCGCGTGATCGTTGGCTACCAAGGTGGAGAAGAGAATCCACGCGGGAGTCATTGGGTGATCCGGGATTCGGCAGCTCATGCTTGGGCGGAAGTGCATCTGGCCGGGCGAGGTTGGGTGCGCGCGGATCCCACCGCTGTGATTGCACCAAGTCGGATTGCCTCGGGCATTGAAGGTTTTTTGGGGCAATCGGCCAGAAACCTTGGAACAGGTGGCGGATTTGGTCAGGAATTGTGGGGCTCCATGTTCCGCGACCTGGGGATGTGGTGGGATTCCTTTGACTACTACTGGAACATTTGGGTGCTGGGCTACAACGACGAGACGCAGTTTGATTTTTTGCGTTTGTTCGGCCTTGAGGCGATTAATCGCGGTGTGTTGGGATCTTTGCTCGTGGGAGTGAGTCTGTTGGTCTTGGGAGTGTTGCTCAAACTACCCGCTCGAGTTAAGCCACGAAGCCGCTGGGAAAAAATGTATCGCAGAGAGATAACCCGAGTGGTGCCAAACTTAGCACGCTCACCTGCGGGTCCATGGCGATTAAAGCAGGAGGCCAGGGCCGCGGAAAACCGCTTGGGAAAAGAATGGGAGGCTTTGGCCGAGGCTTACCTCAATTTGCGCTACGGCAAGGCTGCAGAGAGTCGCACAAAATGGGAAGCGTTTCGCCGTGCCGTAATCGAGCTCCGCGCGGCGTGGCACCGAGTCAAAAGCCACAAATCCTGAGACGCGGCCCGAAGTATGGTGCGTGCTCGCTAAGGACAATCATCTGCACGGCGACTCTTTGGTCACCGTGCAGAATTAGCCAAAGTCGTTGGAGGACTTCTGGCTGAATACCCCCTGCACTTTCCAACCAGCGCCGAACCATGCGTAGGGCGTGGTCGTCGGACCACTCGGGATTTTCAACCAACCCGGCATAGGCGGCTTCGGGATCGCCGGGTGCAAGATGAGCCATAATCCAGGTTTAGTGGCTCACACGGAGGTTCGCCCTCCCGGGGGGACTGAACTTCGTTCCGAATTCCGCTACGTGCTTTTTAGCGGCGGGCCAGGGTTTTGGCTTGGAACTCGCCTTCCTTTTTTAATCGTCGTAGACGACCTCCTAGAAGACTGCGGCTGGCCGCGTTCATCCGGTCAACAAAGAGGATGCCATTGAGATGATCCACCTCATGCTGGATGGCGCGAGCTAAGAGACCCGTTGCTTCAAACTGAAAGGGCTCGCCCGTTAAGGTTTGTGTGCTGACTTTGACGCGAGCCGGGCGGCGGACATCACCATGGATCTCGGGGAAGCTTAAGCATCCCTCCGATGCCATGCTTTTGTCAAAACCCACTGGTTCCACATGAGGATTGATGAGAATAAGTGGCATGAATGTGGGCAGTGCTTGAAGTTTGCCCTCAAGCCAAAGCTCGCTTGGCTCTTTGCTCGGCCTTACGTCGACAACCGCGAGCTGGAGGGCTAGCCCAACCTGTTGAGCCGCCAAACCCACACCGTGCGCGGAGGCCATGGTCTTGAGCATGTCTTCGATCAGTGCAGGCAGTTTTGGGTCGGGAAGACTGACTGGCTGCCCTTTCATCCTTAATACGGGGTGCCCGAACAAAGTAATTTCCATACTCAATAATGTGCGAAATTTGAGGGAATGCCAGAGCTTAGTGAAACTGCTGGTGGTTCGACTCCATCATTTCCCCACTGGGACAAGCCCAGTGGTGGAATGCGTCTCGGGGGAGCGAATCTGGACGGCCAATGGGAGCCTCCACCGGGGTAAGCCCCAAGCGGTGCGATAATCGTCGATTGGGTACTGATCCTTACTAATCGACGAGTCCTTGAAAGTGAAGTTCCGATATGGCGGTGTCTTCAAATTTTGAACCCGGATACACCTCGGCAATCTCAAAGCTAATTAAATCCCCTGGCTGGATGCTCATAGACACCCTTACAGCTTGGCCGTGCATGGTATCATGCAGCGCGATGCTGCCGAGGAGATTGTGATTCTGCCACACCTTGAGGGTTTTCACCCGAGCATTGTTTCTCCAGGTGTTTTGGTTTTTAGTGTAGCCGTTCAGGATCGAAAAGCCCCAACAGGTGAAAGGCCGGTCCATGGTGGCCGGATATCGAAAGTTGATTCGCTGGCCAATGCCCGGCCCGGACACTCCTTCGACCCAAGCGGTTTCTTTTTCCCCATCAAAAACTTGCGCAGGTGCGTAGCTGTTTCCTTTCTGGTCATCAAGGGTGGAGGTTGCGGTGATCTGCCAATCCTTGAATGGGCCGACCGTGTCGGTGCTGTCCTGGTGAGTGAAGTCAAGTTCAGGAATAACCTCTGCCATATAATCAGGGGAAGCTTCGGCGGTTATCAACAGCAAGCAGAGCGCGAAACCGAGCAAAAAAGTGAAAGGAATTTTCATAAAAGGACTCAACACACCAAATTTAAAACAAAGCATCCTTATAGCCTGCGTCAAAAAGTCAATGATTGTGAATGAGCTAAGATGAGGAGCGATTCTCGATCTTGAGAGCGACGTCTGCAAAGCTTGGCACGTACGAGACTTGACAGAAGGAGTCAGTGCGCTGTCCATTGGCGATTTAATAAATCTAGTCTCTTCTCCTCCGGGCAATGCCCAGCTATTCAGTAGCAGGAGCGCCTTTCGTTACGACGGTGCTTGAACAAACTGTCGAACTCTGATTACTGCTTTTTTAGCAATGACGCACACTCCTTTCTCAGTTTTGAACAAACCCATTTTCAAATGGTGGAAAGTTTACGATCTTCTGCTGCTTGGGCTCGGGCTTTTCCTGGTTGTTCTGCTTTTTCGAAGTGGCTGGCCGGATTCGGCTTGGGCTATAACACTGCGCGAGGAGGCGGGAAAAAAGCCGCGGCTGACCGAATTCATTACAGCCGGGGTGTGGTGGTCCCATCTTTTTGCACTTTTCGTAGGCTTCGTTCTGTTGGTCAGTCGCCCGTTTTGGATCTGCAAACCCATGCGTCCCCATCCCGAAGTGGCGTGGCACGCTTTGGCCAAGTGGTTCTGGGTTTCCATGCTCCTGATCACCCTTTGTGTTGCAGTGACCCGAGGTATGCGGCTGCCATTAAGTATCTACGCCGATGAAGCCCAAACAGCGCGTCAGAGCTTGCTGGGGCGCTGGGAGAACCCCCGGCACACCGACGGAGTTCCTGGAGCTTTCGAACCGCACGGTTGGGATGCGGCGTGGGTCGCTTCTGAAGCGAATAATCATGTGGCGTTCACGCTGATGAGTCGCGTTTTTGTTGATAGCTGGCGTGCCATAAGCGGGCAGGAACGTCATGAATATAGCGAGGTGGCTTTTCGCCTCCCGGCCTGGTTTTTTGGCACTTTGGCCATACCGCTCTTCATGCTGGTCTCCGGACGATTGTTTGGCGCTCCGGTTGGGTTTGGCATGGGGTTGTTGCTGCTGTTTCATCCCTGGATGTTGCGGTATGGAAGCGAGGGGCGGGGCTACGGGTTAATGTTTTTTGCCATTGCTTTAGCCTTTTTTGCGCTACTAAAAATCTGGAGTTCAGGGGCCTGGCGCTGGTGGTGGGTTTACGGTTTCGCGAACTTTTTTCTTCTGGCTTCGTTCGTTGGAGCTTTGTACGTCGCGATCGTGGTTAACGCCGGGCTCGCCATACTCTTGCTCATGGGCAAATTGCCAGGCGAGCCGAGGGTGAGCCTGTCAAGGTGGGCGGTAGTTTTGCTTGTGGCGGCAGTGGCCTTTGTTTATTTGTATGCGCCGTCCGTGCCGCCCATTTTAGATTACTTGCAAGAACCCCGAGCCCAGGGAGTGATCTCCTTGCGTTGGTTAATAAACGAGTGGGCCTTTCTAACCGTAGGGATGCCTTGGGTATCTCAGGATGAAGCGATACCCACATTGTTAGCCGTCACGCATCCGGAGACGTGGTGGGGACCTACCTGGCTGGCAACCGGTTTAGTGGGAGCTGTGCTATCGCTTATCGTCGTGATTGGGGTCATTCAAGCCTTCCGACGTGGTGGGAGCTTAGGAGGCCTAGTGAGCTTGAGTTTGCTTGTTGCCGGCGGGCTCGCGATTCTCCAAGCTCATATCAGTGGGAGCCTGCTGCATACTTGGTATATTGTTTATGCGGTGCCTGGAGTGATGCTTTTGCTTGCTCTCGGCTGCACGATACTGCCAAAAGGTCTGCCGACGCCTGCCAAGGCTGCTTTAGTGCTGGTTGGCGCAAGCATATACGCCTCGCTGATCTTTCGTTATTTTGAAGTTGTGCTGACCCATTCGCGAGAACAAAATCGCGAGGCGGCACAGATGACGGTTCAAGAACCGGAAGATTGGGCCGGCTGGTTTTGGAGCCATGCCACCCACTATGAACCTACCATCCGGGTGATTTTTAACGCCCCTCAACTGGTCGAGCTCGCTGTGGAAGCGGCTCGACAAGAACGATTACTCAGGGTCACCTACGGTCATCGCTCAATAAGTCTATCAAGTCGTCCGGGGCGCTTGCTGCTAGTGGAGGACTCTGGCCTATTTGAACACTTGGGTACGTTGTACGGCTTGGAAGAAGCTCAGTTCACCAATTACGTCTACGAGTTGAAATCTGGGCTGACCGAACACGAAATACGCGAAGCAAGCCAAGCGTTTTTAGAGATGGACGCAGGGTTGGACAATTAGAGCCTCACAAGAAAGTTGGAGTCCCGGCCTGAGCCGGTTGCGAGATGCTCAGGGCTCAAAGGCAAGGCTCGCCTGTTCCTTACCGTGCGAATTTTGCGCGATTATCTTGTAGTTGAAGCCATCGCGCAAATCTAGCGGCCTATCCGGCGAACCGGCTCTTAATTTGTTATGGCAACAGGAGTGCCTAGAGGGGCATTGGCGAAGAATTTTTGCGCCATAAACTCGGGCATCCTTATGCAACCGGCCGAGGCAGGGTAGCCGGGCAAATAACCGGCATGCAAACCAATAGCTCCGTGCACCCTCATGAAATACGGCATCGGAGTGCCTTCGAAACGTGCGCCAGAAGGTTTCGGTTCCTTGCGCACATCAATGTCCCGCTTAAGCACTTCCCCATACTGGCCCACATAGTTGCCATAGAGATTGGAGCGATGATTCGGACTTTTCTGAGTGATTTTAAAGCTGCCCGTGGTAGTACGATGTCCCTCACGTCCAGTCGACACCAACGACACGCCCACCAAACGGTCACCCCTAAAAAAGTAGGCACGCTGATCCCCCAGACTAATCCGAATCCTCGGACTGCCGCTGACGCCATCGCCGTCCCAGTAAGAGACGTTATCTAGGCCATAGGTCGGTGCCGTGGTTACCCCACCATACGGCTGCAAGTAAGCCGTCCCCCCTTGGAAACCACTGGGCCCAACAAGATCGGCGCAGCCGACCCCACCCACCAGTGCCAAACTCAGCACCCAAGCGCTGGCGAACCATGAAGGCATGGTCTTTTGAGACGAAGCTCCCTTGTTCTCTTGAGGTGATTTCGAATGCAATTGTCGAATTTTTTTCATAAAGTTGTTATGCTGTTGTTATTTCGGTCATCAACCGCATTGCTTTGTGGATTGCATCGGATTGTGACCTGCTCAGCAAAAGATTCAAGCACAAATCCGGTTCAAACCCCGACGCTACGAATTTTCTCTTTTTCGGCTTCACAATCCTCACGCAGCCGGCGGGTTTCCCGGTGCAATTGTTCCTTGAGCTCCATGGCCTCAGCGGAGTTGCCGGAGATTTCAGCCTTTGCAATGAGACCGCCCAGAAACACTTCTTTTTCCGCAATCTTGGATTGATACCTATTCTCGATATCTGCAAGCTTGGCCCTTTGTTCATCAGTCAGTGCCGAGGAGGGAGCCTGTTTTTCCAGGCGCTCCATGGCGAGTTCGTAGGCGGATTTCATATGTCAATACAATCCCCTACATTATGCCATAAGGCAAGCTCTCGAACCGAAATGTGACAATTCTGTCGCAGGCCGCTTTCAGTTTGATCGACCCCCAGTTCAGACTAGACTACCACAGCCACATTGCACGATTATGATCTCTGACTCTATAAAGCTTCTTAGCACGGATTTTGATGGAACACTTGTCGATTGGTTCGGCGACGTGCTTTTTCCCGATGAACTGGGAGCGCTTCTTGCTGCCTATCAACAAGCAGGCTCCAAATGGGTCATCAACACCGGACGCACCCTCCCCATGGTGGAAGATGGGCTCGCTCAGATTGGCTGCCCGACCCGTCCTGATTTTGTCATCGCCAGCGAGCGCGAGCTGTATGCCTGGGACACCCAAGCAAAAGCCTGGGTTCAGCCCACCGCTTGGAACGACCAATGCCTGGCCGACCTCAATCTGCTCTACGACCGGGCGGCGAGCCAAATTTCGACCCTCGTCGAAGTGGCCACAGGCTTAGAAGGCACCCGGGTAATGTGGGAAGATAATCGCGCTGCGGGCCTGGTGGCTGCCACGGAAAAACAAATGGATCAAATCGTTCAGACACTTGAGAAACTCCGGCAGCAAGCCCCCATGCTTAACGCGCAGCGTAATAGTGTGTATATGCGCTTCTGCCATTCTGACTACAGCAAAGGCAGCACCCTATCCGAATTGGCCCGACACCTTAATCTATCCCCGGAAGACATCTTTGCGGTCGGCGATCACTTTAACGACATCAGCATGTTGGACGGGCAACACGCCCATTGGGCAGCATGCCCGGCCAACGCAGTGCCGGAGGTTAAGGCGGCCGTTCGCAGAGCCCAAGGATACGTAGCCGGCCAAGATTGCGGTCTAGGAGTTCTCGAAGCGCTGGACCACTTCCGCCGCTGCGCCCACCCTGCCGACGGAGCCGCCGCCTAATCTCGGGATACTCCGAAAAGCGCGGGCTCCCCTGGCCGACATTGCTCTCAACCTCACTCGTTAGCGCCGCATGCTTACACCAACGGCTCGGGCCGGCGCCTCGTCACGCCCAGCCGCGATGACTCGGTCGCCTTCTTGCAGAAGCTCCAAATTGAGCCCGTTGCCGCTGACTACGCCGTAAAACACTTCCTCCTGGATACGGCGTCCCCCCACCGTAGTGAACCGCGTCGCCCTCCAGGCGAGATTCGGACGCACCGGCAAGCGAACGCGCTGACCGGGAGCAACTTCTTGACTAAAAATGGGGGTGGCGACCGGGGTGCGACCGTAGCCGCGCTCGCGGCTTCTCCACAAGGTGATGCGAGAATGACTGTTGTTTGTGACGGAAAACCACACATTACCACCCGTGGGAGATACCGTGCCGCCTTGCACAGGACGCCTTGCGGAAGGCGTTTGCAGTTGAAATACCTCCCCGTCACGGAGTCGTGCTTCGTAATTTCTGCCATTGTTACGATAGCGGACTTCCAAAACTTTCGGGCGACCAGGATCTGGATCACCGAGGTTATCGGGGCTAACAACAAATTCTCTCGACCGTTGAACATTCAGCAAATAATGAACCGTCCAGGTCACATCACGAGAGCGGTGATCCGAACGATAGCTGGCATGGAGTACATCGATCCCTTCCCTGGATGGATCGGCTTGGGTCACAGCGGGAAACAGAATGGCCGTGAACAATAGGAGAGCGTAAATTTGAGTTTTCATAGAAGTAAGACTTTGAATGAGCACCAAGCAAAAGCGCTTGCTCGGCCACAAAAAGGACGCTGCCCGGCTAGTATTATTCAACAATGGAGCGGCTCGTTGCCGCAAAAGCTTGAATCTTAGGCTTTTGTCTTCAATGATTTTGAATATGGATTTCGCTCTTCAATCGTGCTAAAAATTCGCAACAACAGTATATTATGAAGCGTTCTCGGAGAATTTTTGCTGGGTTAGCGGTCGTTTGGGCGCTGCTTTTTTTGGTCGCTTATGTGCTGTTTTCCATGGGTGTTTTTGACTCGGAAAAACCCGAGGCGCAGCCAGAGGACGCCACAGCGGAGGCCACACCCCCACCCATTTCCCTTCCCGATCGCGATCTGTTCATTTCTTCAAAAACCATCTCGCAGCCAATTTTCACCGTCAATGAGGACGGAGAAGTTGTGAATCTCGAGCCCAAAGAAGTCCTAGAGATACTAGGGCCGTATCCACCCGTAGAAAACGAAGAATAATCCCGCGTGCATCCGGTTGCCTTAGTCATTTCTTCCGGAATCAGTTTCCTAGCCCTAGCTTTGGTGCTGTACCCCTTAGAAAAAGCTTGCCCGGCTAAACCAGGCCAAAAAATCTTTCGTCCTGATTGGCTCCTGGATTTATCCTTCATGCTCGGTCAGTATTTTGTGTGGGGCGGGCTGGTCCTTGCGGCTTTGCTTCTTTTTAGGGAGCACCTTCCTCTCATTCCGGACGGCTTGCGTGTAGCTGTGGCCTCCCAACCTTGGTGGGTGCAGGCCCTTCAAGTGATTCTATTGGCCGATCTGTTTGTTTACTGGGGACATCGACTGCAACATCATATTCCCTGGCTTTGGCAGTTTCACGCGGTGCATCATAGCGCTGAGCACTTGGACTGGTTGGCATCGCATCGCGAGCATCCGGTCGACGCACTTTACACCCAGACCTTGATCAATTTGCCCGCTTTTCTACTGGGTTTTCCCATCGGCACTTTAACCGGACTGATCGCCTTCCGCGGGCTTTGGGCCATTTATATTCATAGCAATGTGCGCCTTCCCTTAGGCCCATTCAAGGTGCTTCTGGGCTCGCCCGAGCTACACCATTGGCATCATGCCAAAGATCGACACGCTGGAAATTACGGAAATTTGTGCCCAATCATGGACGTGCTGTTCAATACGTATCGTGACCCAAAAGTTGAGCCGGAGGAGTTGGGCTTGAGCGAGCCTTTCCCCA
>DAIRSW010000043.1:0-19379 GCA_036804205.1 Verrucomicrobiia bacterium
AGTTTTTTCGGGTGATAGCGCGGGTGGGATAGAGTTGCAAGGTCGGCTGCTGCTCAACACGACGCAGGGCCTTTTGCAGAATGGGATCAATAAATTCATGCATCGCCTGGGGGAGTTCAACAATTCCTGGAAGCAGTGAGACTTGGTCAGGTTGCAGCCCGGCCGCTTGCAAACGCTGTTGGTCGCGTGTTGTCGAGACCACGTAGTGCACCCGTGGTCCGGTGGGGTAAAAAGACGCCCCCCCAAAGAAGCGTTTCAAAGCGAGGTAATTCTGCGGTCGCGCGTCCTCGGCGAAGTCATGACACTGCAAGACGGTGGGTTCGCCTTGTTTGATTAGCTTGAGGCAAACCGCGCTGAGCAGCGCATTTTTGCCAAGTAAAGGATTGTGCCAATGCCAAAGGTCGGGGGCAGCCCCGAAATCCGCTCGCACTTGACGCATCAGGCTGGCGGCGAGCCAGGAAGTATCGTCCGGTGACGGCTCAGAGTTGTAGGCAAATTCGGGCACCACGACTTCCAAGCAGCCGGGCGGCAGCGGTTGGGGTGAGGTTCCATCGTGCACGATGAGAATGTGATGCCCTCGAGCACTCAAGAGGCGAGCGTGATCGAGCAAAACTTTGGTGACTCCACCGTGTCGCAGATGGTAGTGGACAAAAACAAAACGCTGGGGCCGGCTCATGAACTGATGTTTTCCAGCAGCCGGGTAACGAGTTGCAGCGCGTAGTCGTAAGCCTGCGGCTTTTGGCTAGCGCGAGGACCGGCGACGTTGAGGCTTTGCAAGGCTTTGTCTTTCACGAATTGAACAACGACCGGGGTGGCTTGAAAGACGGTTAGGTGCTGGGCATCGATCAGCAGGTAAGGTCTTCGGTTTTCAATGCAAGCAAGAAGGGTTTGTTCTGTGCCACCGCTGGGCTTGTTCCAGTAAAGGATTAGGGTGGCATCGGCGGACATAAGATTTTTGATGGTGCGCGCCATGTAGGAAGAGGAGTCCATTTCCTGGAGAGGATAGTGCACTGGAATAACATCATCTTCGGCGCGACGTCCAGACGGACACCAACCGCCGCAGGGGGCACCAAGAGCCAGAGCTGCGTCCAAACCGGCGCGGTCGACGCCGGTTTGACCGCCGCTGATGATTTTCAGCCTGGCTGGCTTACAAGGGTTTGCACTCTGATAATTCCAGTAGTCGGGAATGGAGATGATGGGCGGGCGTTCGATGTCGAGCCAATGCTCTTCAACTAAATCGAGGTCAGAAGATTCGGTGGAGAAGTGGCGTAAAATTTCGGGAATGCCTCCTGCGAGGTCGAGTTGACCGGACTGGTGAAGTCGTTGCAGTAGCGTTTGGAGAATAACAAAGCTAGTGCGGCCAAGCTCAAGGTTGGAGCGGTTTCGGTGCACGCGTTCATCTAGGTCGACCTGGGCAAAAACAGAGAGGTCGTGTTTCGACAAGATATCGTATAGATGCGCCGTTTCGACTCCATAACCAACCGGGTAGGGCAAGGTCTCGAGCAGTCGTCGTCTTCCTGCATATTCTCCAGAGAGCGGCTGCACAAAGTGGGTCAATCGCGGGCAGATCAAGGAAAATAGTGGCCGCACCAAGATTTCGGTCACTCGTCCTCCTCCGGTTGGATAGAGTGCTCCTTGCAAGGAGAGGGGTCGACGGTAGAAGGCTTTTACATAATCGATCCGCTCAAATTCGAGAAGTGGGCCGAGCAGTCCGTAGGCAAAGCGTGGGTGGAAGTTTTCAATGTCGGAGTCCAGGTAACAGACCAGGTCACCTCGCAACTGCTGGAGGGCTTTCCAGAGGTTCTCGCCTTTTCCTATGCAGGGCGGCAAGTGGGGGAAGATGTCTGAGGCTAGAAAAAATTCGGCTCCAGCATCACGAGCAACACGTTCGGTTTGGTCGGTTGAGCCCGAATCAATTACGGCGATCTCGTCGAGCAAGGGGTATTCTTCGACAAGATGTTTTCGAAGGAGTGCCACTTGCATGCCCACTGTGGGGGCTTCGTTGAGCGTGGGCAGGCATACTGAAATGGTCAGGCCTCGTTTGTTTTTCCAGTCAAGCAGTTTCCGGATGTCTTGATAACGCCGGTGGTGAAAAGTGCGGAGCTGTAAAGTTTGGGAGCGCTCATTTTCCTCTTTCCTAACGGGGGGATTTGGGGTCATGATACTGGCATGTTGAACCACATTGTATTTTTCTGGCTAAAAGATGGTTTGTCGGAACGTGAGATTGCGTCGTTTCGTGAAGGATTGCAAAGCTTGAAGGATATTCCTGAGGTGCGCGCGATTCAAGTGGGGACGCCCGCCGCGACGCCGGCTCGACCTGCGGTTGATGCAAGTTATGATTACGGTCTTTATGTCGCTCTAGATTCGGTTGAGGCTCATGATCATTACCAAGCGCACCCCTTACATCTTGCCTTTCTTGAAGCGCACAAGCAGAAATGGACGAAGGTGCAGGTGTATGATTTTGCCTGAGGGCTGAGCTGTAAGGTCTGAGCTGGTATGTTTGCCGATCGCCTAGAGCTACGACAAGCCTTGCCGCGGCTCGCGGATGGCGAGGAGCGGTGTTTGTTAGGCGTTCCTGGCCAGGAACGCTCGGAGTTTTATTTGGTCCGTGGCACGGGGGAGGTGTCCAAAGATTGGTTGGTCCTCTTTTCAAATTCTAAGCTTTTAAATGGCGTTGAGCACACCATGACCAAACAAGGCTGGCAAATTGTTTTTCGGCGACCGGAGGGGACGCTTTTGCGAGAGGTTTTGCGGGAGCAGAGAGAACTGACCTTGGAACGCAGCTTTCTTTGCTTGCGTAGCCTAGAGGACAAGCTGGAGCTGGCGATTGCCGAGAAGCTTTGCCGGCTTAAATTGAACTCGGCCGCTTTGGTTTGGGACGGAGCCGGACTGGGCGTATTGGCTCCTACGGTTCCAGCGCGAGTTGAGGAGGTCGATCCGTTTGTTACTCGGTTGGGTGCAGTGAGCAGAATGGAGCAGGTCGATGTTCCGAGCCACACCGGCGAGTATGTGCGGGATGGAGTGTTGCTTTTGTTTGAACTCTTGGGCAGTCCCATGAAGGAGGGGGATGCTTTTGTTCCACATCCTCGGCTCGATGCCCAGCAGAATGCGATTTTGCGAGGAGTTTGGGAACGCGACCTGAGGTTTAGCTCATGGCATGAATGGCTTACGCGTTTGGGGGCGATCCGTAGCGCCGAGCCAACAGTCTTGCAGGATTCGAGCTTGGAAGAAACTCAGCCCCTGTCCCCAGCAACAACCTATAGCTTGCCGGAAACCTTTGCTTCTCCCTCGGCCTCCGACGAAAGTCTGAGCAGCCTTCAAATTTCTGTGGTGGAACCACAACCGCGTTCTTACCAAATTTGTTGGGGCTCGGAGTTGCGCTTGGGACGTTCTGGCAGCAGCGCGGATTTCGTGGCGCAGTTTGTTCCAAGAACTCCCGCCCAAGACGCACGGAGTCTCAAGATCGGACGCTGCCAGTTGGTGATGGAATATTTAGGGGGCGCACGATGGAAGTTTCAGGAAGAAGGCTCGACCAACCCTTCGCTGATTGATGGGCAGGTTGGCGAGGCCATTTTTGAAAACCCGAGGCGGGTGGAGCTGACCTTAGCCGGTGAATACCGGACGGAGGTGTCGTGGCATCCGTGGTCCGCAGAAGGATGGCCGGCAGAATTGCAGGGCGTGCTAGCAAAACATGATTGGGTGGGCTCGGTATCGGTGCAAGGGTTGGAGCGCGATGTTCTTGCCTGGCAAGCGATCTGGATTTTTGGCGGCGCTCCTTTTGGGATCACCCAACGTCGCTTATTGTGTGTGGGGGACGGGTTTGCGGATACTTCTGGAGTGCTCTTTTGCGATCAGGATTTTCTTTGGGTGGCGACGTCTCCCCACGGCACTGGGGTGTGGGCCGAAACTACGCTGCTGCGGGTCGGCGAAGCGGTGCCCTTGCATCATTGTAGTCGCATGAAAATTGGCGAACAAACTTTCTTTGTGCGTACTCGTGAGTAATATATATCCATGGATTCATGCAAACCCACCCTCAACCGATTCCTGCTGACTTTGGTTGGATTCGCAATATTCAGCAGCTCCCTGCTCGGCCAGGAGGAGCGAGAGCTTCCCAATCCGGTGTGGAAAATTGATCTGCCAGCTGGCACATTTTTAGTGAATTTAAGTGCCATCACCAGCATCAGTACCCATCAGTATGTGGTGGATGGTGTGATGTTGGTCGATGAATGTACCATCGGTACGACCGGCGGCTTGATTGCTCGCTTTTACTCGGTCGGATCGATTAACCCGGAGATGCCTCTAGGTGTTGGTGAAACGGTCCTGGGCAGTTTGCGCGAAAAGGCTCAGGAAGTGCGGGAGCGTTTGGATACAGCAGGCCTAAGCAATGCCGTGGTGAAAAATTATCCCACCACCACGCATGCACAAACTGTGGAGTATCGTTTGGCGAATGTCGCGGAGGTGCAAAGGGTCTACACCAGCGTTGAACGTGCTTTGTTAAGTGGCCGAGGCTTGCACGTGACCCGGGAGGAGCAGGAGTAAGCGTGTAGGACACGGGCTGCTGGAAGACCGGAGCTTGGGCTTTTCAGGATTGTTGGAGTTGACCATTTCGATTGTTCAGAATAGACATGAATCGTGGACGCAAAGCTCTACCGAACCTTCAGCTTCCAACCTATTTGCACACCTTATGCGCCTGATTTTCTTCTTTTTACTCCCTCTCACCATTCTTGCCATGCTGGGCTGCGCGGCTTTAGAAGATTTTGATGTGCCGCCATCTGATCCAGAGGCGCCCACCACCCAAGTGGCCCTTGCTCGAGTGACCGCTGTGCAAGCCGACTTTTATCGTTTTGGTCCACAACAAGGCACCGGACCGGATCAGCAATTGCCTCGCGGGACCGAGTTGCGCCTCGTCAAACAAGGCAGTTCTTATACTCAAGTAGAAACCCCGGTCGGCACGGTGGGCTTTGTTTTTAATGGGGATATTCAAGTTGTGGATCACGGGGAGCTTGCGAGCCAAGCGGAACCTAGGGCAGCAGCGACAGGCCGATCCCCAGGCGCTTCGGCACCGGCGGCCAGAGTGACCGGACCACAAGTGAACGCCCCCGACTCGCCTTTACCCGACTCGGCTTCGAACGAAGATTTAGGAATCTCAGCGCCCCTGCCACCGGCACGTCCTTCCGATGAAGCAACCCGACTTCCACAGTTTCGTTATTAGTTGATGTCCAACCAGGCCGAGTCGTTGCGCTTTGCGGACTCAAAGGACGCCAACCCGCTCCCTCCTCTCCCTCCTCTGCTACTTGTCCATGAGCGGTGGATCAGATCCGGAGGGTTGGAGGGGTATCTTTTTGAGTGGACTCGAAAGATGAGCGCCTTTGCGGAGCTCACCGCACTCGGCGCTCGCTTTGGGGACGAGCAGCTGCCTTTAGAAGCGACGCAACGGGTTTGGCGACCACCCTCTAGCACCTGGAATTTGCTCAACTTTAATGCAGCAGCCCGGCGCCAACATTCCACATGGCCGGGCATCACCATTGGCTTTGGGCGAACAAGCCACCAGGATATTCATCGAGCGGGTTCGGGATGTCACCGGGCTTTTCTTGAACATCAACCTTCCAAACCGTGGAAGGTGAAAAATGCAATTGAGTTGCATCTCGAAAAGCAACTTTACACCTCCGGCAACACCGGGGCTTATGTGGTGAACTCGCCGATGGTTATTAATCAATTGACGACGCACTATGGCGTGCCGGAAGAAAAAATCGTGGTTTTGCCAACGCCGGTCGATCATTCCGTGTTTTACCCTGCCAAGGATGACTTGGATCAATTGCGCGCTCGACAGAAATTTGAGCTACCTACCCTAGGCCGGCTGGTGCTTTACGCTGGCTTGGATCACCGTCGAAAAGGTTTGAGTCCGCTTTTGAAAGCCTGGCGTGCTCTCGAAAAACCGTCCGACCTGACCCTGGTGATCGCCGGTGCCGAGGTGAGGGAACCGTTGCCGGAACAATGTGTGTACCTTGGTCGAGTCGGTGATATGGGCGATCTCATGCGCGCGGTAGATCTCTTTGTTCTCCCGACCCTTTATGACGCATGTTCTAATGCAAGTCTTCAAGCTTTAGCAACCGGCCTTGGCTGTGCTTTGTCGATTCACGACGGAGCAATATGGCATGGTGGCGGACGCAACACCGTGTTCACCGAACCTGAAGATTGGGAGGCGGTGCTTTACACCCTGTCGGGTTTTGTTAATTGGACTGACGAGGAGATCGAAGAGAACGCTCGGGTTGGAATTCAAGCGATGGGTCAACTAACCTGGGAAAATCATTGTCAGGCCTGGGTGGAACTTATCCACCGGGTGGCTCAGGAGAAAGCTACCTGATCTGTATGAAGACTCGGATTTTTACTGGGGCTCAAAGACTTTGGCGTCCGGGTCAGCGGCGCTATACTCTTGTTTCGGTTGTGTTAATGCTCGTTATGGCGGGGCTGGCGATCACACTCGACCGACTTCCTACTCCCTGGACTTCGGGCATGGCTTTGCGTGCGCAGGAGGGTTTGTCGATGCGCTTAAATGATTATGTGCAGACCATGAGTTGGTATGCTGCCGGGTTGAACTTGATTCTCGTGGCGCTGCTCCTGCTCACGCAGGGGTGGTGGTTACGTGCCTTAATCAAGTCACCCGGCCAGGTTCCACAGAGCTGGGGCACACCATTCGCTTGGCTGGCTATCGCTGGGGCGGCGGTGGTGCTTTTGCTTTCGGCGTGGCCTCGCTTGGATCACAGTCTTTGGGGCGACGAGGCTTACAGTTTTCGCCGGTTTGTCCACGGGTTCTACGAGCAGAAACAGCCGGGCGAAGTTGAATTTCGCGAGGTGCGTTGGCGCGAAACTCTTTGGGGCTATCGTAACCCGAACAACCACATTTTGTATAGTATTGTCGCGCGCCCCGTGGTGGAGGCTGCGGCGAAACCCGAATGGGACTGGGGCAGGCTTCAAACGGCAGTGAGGCTTCCGGCTTTGCTAGGAGGAATTGGAGGGATCGTGGTCATTGCGCTGCTATTAATCCGCCTGGGCCACACTCCCGCTGCAGTGATTGCAGCTTGGCTGTTGGCTTTGCATCCATGGTATCTTCGCTACGCAAGTGAGGCGCGTGGTTATGGCCTGATTTTTTTCTTACTTCCGCTCACTCTGTGGCTGGCCATGGAAGCCATGCGCAGACCGCATTGGCGTTGGTGGGCAGGCTTTGGCTTAGCGCAGTGTCTGCTGCTCTACACCTTGCCGGCTATGATGTATTTTCTCGTGGTCCTAAACATCGTCACCATGCTGATTTTGGTAAAGACGTGGTTGAGCTGTGGAGAAATGGTCCCACTTTTGCGTTGGCTCGTGGGCTGCCTGGCCGGCGGGATGCTTTTTGTGCAAATGTTTGCTCCCTGCATTCCGCAGTTGCTAGAATACCTCGACCGGGACCGTGCCCAAGCAGAGATGACTTGGAACTGGGTTGCTGATGCGGGAAGCTTGCTTCTTTCTGGCATGGTCTGGAGCGGGGCGCCCGGACAAAACGCTCTGATTTTGGGACTGAATGAGGCATCGCTTGGAGCAAAGCTGTTTTTTTTGGTGATCGTGCCGACCTTCATGGTTTTCGGAGCACTACGACTTGTGAAGGATAAGCGGTGCTGGCTTGCGGCTAGCTTGACGATACCAGTGGTTCTCAGTGTGGCCATTTCCGGGTATCAAGGAATGCTCATGTATTTGTGGTATGTGGTCTACGCGGTGCCAAGCGTGGCTTTCTTGTTTGCTCTGGGGGTTGAGACTTTGGGGCGGCGGATTCCTACTTTGATTCCCCGGCTGGTGGCGATGGCGCCGGCTCTTCTGCCTT
Organism: Verrucomicrobiia bacterium; assembly: GCA_036804205.1. Classification (GTDB taxonomy): domain Bacteria; phylum Verrucomicrobiota; class Verrucomicrobiia; order Chthoniobacterales; family CALDSX01; genus DAIRSW01. The sequence goes on from DAIRSW010000043.1 coordinate 7,856, forward strand.
TCACATTTCTCGCGCAAGCTCAACGAGACATCCTGCGATCCCATCCGATCGAGGCACAGCGCGAGTCGGTTGCTTTGGCACGGCCTTGGGAGGACCCGCTGGACTCAAAGAATGAAAGCGTGATCACCGTTTCATTGATCATGGCGGCAGTGACTTATGATCCATGGGCTCGACCACTTCAAAGTGTGGATGAGCTTGAGTTGCTCGTCGAGGAAGCTGGCCGCGAAGTGAAACCCTTGTTTATCAACCTCGGCCAGATCGGCCTTGCTCGGGCCAGATTCCCGGAATTAATGGAAGAGATTGAGAATGCGGAGCGATTTGAGCTTGTTCAGGTATTTCAAGGCATGGAGCCGTTCACCACACGGCACGTCTATCGGTGGAAGGGCCTAGAGGAAAAAGCGGCAAAGGAAAATCGGCAAAGGAAAATCGGGCAGCAATGAGCCCATAAATGCGTTGACGCTATGACGCCATGACGCCATGGAGTCCGAGAAAAAAAGTGGGCCTTCGCTCTTGCATTCCAAAAAACCCTCGCTATTCTAACTTCCCGCAAAAGGTCTGGGGCTCGCTGCCCTGTCACTTCAAGCGGATGTTTGACTCGTCGAAGTTTTTTTGGACACTGCACTGGCTGCAAGGTTCGGATTTTCTTCTCAGACGAGAAACTCTAGTAAGCCCTGAGGACTTCTCACTAGCAAACTTGAGGCACTTTTGATGCGTTTTGCCGAGCTACTCGTGAGAATCGCCCCATCTGGCCTAAGTCCTCATCTTAGCCTCGATCATTTTTTTGCTCCCCAGCGACCTAATCACTGTCCTCACAAATCGTTCTCGTTTTTCAGTTTATATCCTTTTTGTTACAGTTTTTAACTACACCTCTCCGTTACACTCATGAAAGTCCGCGCTTCTGTTAAACGCCTCTGTGAATCCTGCCGCATAATTAAGCGAGAGAATGTGATTCGCGTAATCTGTAAAAACCCACGTCATAAACAGCGTCAGGGCTAGTATCAAAAATTGCTCGCTGTTCTCAACCGTTCTTAACAAGTCCATTTTTTAGCACCCCACCTCACCGATCCAATACCATGCCACGTCTTCTAGGAGTTGATATCCCAGGCGAAAAACAAATCGCTTATTCACTGCAATACATTTACGGGATTGGTCAAAAGACCAGTAAAGACGTTCTTGAGCTGACCAACATTGACCCAACCGTTCGTGCTAAGGACCTAAGCCAAGAGCAGTTGAGTGCCATTGTTCATGCTATTTCGGAATGCAAAGTTTTGATTGAGGGCGATCTACGCCGTGAGTTGCAGGGTAACCTGAAGCGCCTTCAAGCCATCAACTGCTATCGGGGCTTGCGTCATCGTCGCAGCCTTCCGGTGCGCGGCCAGCGCACAAGCACAAATGCTCGAACTCGCAAAGGACCCCGCAAGACGGTTGGCGTGCAACGCAATAAAGACGCTAAATCCGGCAAAGTCTAAAGCGTCGCCTTTTTCCCCAACCTTGAATCGTATTTTTATTACCACAGACACCAGTTTATGAGCGACGAAGAAAACAACACGGCTGAGACCCCAACGGCGGCAGCACCTACCGCCGAAGCCCCTACCGCTGAGGCGGCAGTGAAAGCGCCCAAAGCAGCGGCTCCAAGCGCTGCTGCGACTCCCGAGAAAAAGGAAGACGCACCTCAAAACAAAACTGTGGTCGATCTCCTTAGCTTGGATGATGAAGCCAAACCAAAAATTGTTAAGGCTAAAGGAAGCAAAAACGTCAGCGTCGGGGTGGCTCACATTTCTGCCACATTCAACAACACAATTGTATCCATCACCGACCCCGCAGGAAATGTGATTGGTTGGTCAACCGCTGGGAAGATGGGCTTTCGTGGATCAAGGAAAAGCACCGCCTATGCCGCACAGGTTGTCGCCCAGGACGCATGTCGCCAAGCCATGGGACATGGACTGAAAGAGGTCGAAGTTCGAGTCAAAGGCCCTGGCGCAGGACGCGAATCAGCGGTACGCGCAATTCAGGCTATTGGATTAGACATTTCCGTCATTCGTGATGTTACCCCGGTGCCTCACAACGGTTGCCGTCCGCCTAAACAACGGCGCGTTTGATTTGATAACTCCGCGCGGTTTCCTTCTTTTACATTTTTAGACATCTTTTTTCATATGGCACGTTACACAGGTCCTAAAGCCAAAATCAGTCGCCGGTTTAATCTCCCGATTTTTGGCCCCACAAAACAATTGGAACGCAAACCCTATCCACCGGGTATGCACGGGGCCAAAAACATTCGCAAGAAGCAATCTGACTATGCGCTAGCCATGGCCGAGAAGCAAAAGCTCAAGTATACCTACGGAGTTCTTGAAAAACAATTTCGCCGCTACTTTGAGGAAGCTCTACGCCGTCGTGGTGTGACCGGTGAAACTTTGTTGCAACTTTTGGAAACCCGGCTCGACAACGTGATTTATCGTCTTGGACTTGCCAATACGCGCAGAGCGGCACGTCAGATGGTAAGCCATGGCCACGTTCTGGTGAACAGCCGCCGGGTGAACGTAGCCTCCTATTGCGTAAAGCCTGGCGACCGGATATCGGTTGCCGAAGCGGCAAAATCACGTCAGCTCGCAGTTAAGTATCTGGATTTAACGCAGATTACTCCGATTCCAGAATGGCTTAACTTGGACAAAGACGCATTTGCTGGATCCTTGCTTCGAATTCCAAGCCGCGACGACATCGCTCCGAACGTGAACGAGCAGTTGGTTGTTGAGCTTTACTCACGTTAAACTCGGGAAACCTTCCAGGGATTTTTACGTTTCATTGGGTCTGCGGCTTGAGTCTGTAAACCTAGCCAACAGGCTTGGCGAGTGACAGATCATTCTGCCGAGTACATTGCTTCGCCCCAGAGATCTGGGCCAACTTGCTCGTAAGTCGGTGAAATAAGACGTAGTCCTTCGGCGTTGGTTTGGGCTCCCTCTCCCGCCACAGCCGGTGTATCGCCACAGGTTAGCCAGGGCGTTAACTGAAAAATTACTCGGTCGACAAGTTTGGCATCGCGCAGGCCACCGTGGATTTGTCCACCGCCTTCTACCAAAAGCTCCGTGACACCCCGCTGGCCAAGGTCCTGCAAAACCTCGGGCCAGCTCTTGTCCCGATAGATCAAGGATCGTTCGGGCTCCGCAAAAACATGGGAGTGAATTGGCAGACTCCCCGACCGGGTCATCACCACCCTCCACGGCTGACTACCTCGAGAGCGACAGGGAACATGCAATCGTGGATTATCAGTCCGAACCGTTTCGCCCCCAACTAAAATGGCGTCCGCGTGCGCTCTTGTTTCGAGCACTTTTTTCCAGGAGGACGGGCTGCTCATACGTTTCGGTTCGCCGGGCAAACGGGTGATCCGGCCATCCAAGCTCAACGCTGCTTTGAGGGTGACGCGAGGCCTACCTTTCGTAATCCAGGTTGAAAACCCGGCTATCATTTCCCGACACCGTGACTCCTCCACATCACGGGTAAGTTCTAGGCCTGCCTGTTCCAAAATGAGACAGCCCTGGCCTTGATGACGTGGATTGGGATCAGTGGTGCCAACCACCACACGACGGAGGCCGGCCTGCAATATTGCTTCGGTGCAAGGACCCGTTCGTCCGTGAGTGGAACATGGCTCCAGCGTTACATAAAGCGTGGCGTTTTTTGCGCGAACTCCTGCTCTCCGCAAGGCGTGCACTTCGGCATGCGGCGTTCCCGGACCACAATGGTAGCCAACACCCACACAGCGCCCGCGATGAACAATGACTGCGCCCACACAGGGATTTGGGCTTGCCAATCCCCGACCTCGTTCTGCCAGGGAGAGAGCGTGGAGCATCCATCGTTGGTCCTCATTTCCGGAATTACGCTCTGCCATTCGATGACACTAATCGACTAGAGCAATCCCATGTCAAGCCCAGTTGAGGTTTGAGTGATGGATTTGACACGGGCGATTTTCTCGAAAACTTCTGATACTCCTATCTTGCTTCTCGCAAAACTCTTGGAATGGTTGAGCCAACCAGTCCTCGCAACCCTAATTTTATGAGTCCCAAAGTTCGCCCTCTCATCCAAGCTCTTGAAACCATCGCCATTGATCTGGAACATGAAGACCCGGATACCGCAACGTTAGTTACTGAAGCCCTTGCCAACTTTAAAGCCAAACCACCAAAGAATGAGGAAGACCTCTACGCCCGACTCGATGACTACGAAGGGGTGGCTGAGCTGCTGGAGGACATGGTAGACGATGACGATCTCGCTGAAGCGGCCTTTGAAGAGCCTGACGACGAGGATGACGAAGACGATGACGAGGACGAGGAACCCGCCGATTCAGAAGATGAGGACATCGACACCAAAGCCTTTGCCGACGACACGGATGAGGATGACGCGATCGAGGAGGAGGAGGAGGACGACGCAGACGATGACGAGTTGGAAGGAGAGTGGCCGGGGCAAAACGAATTAGAAGTGCCCGACTTTTCTGTGCTTGCGAAAGGCAAAAAGTTTAAGTCTGCGCTCGCGGCCCTTAAGGAAGAAATCGGAGTGGCCGCGAAAGAAGACGTGGATCTTCCCGGCACATACCATTTTAAGGTGAGTCGAGAAAAGGGGCTGGATCTCGACGACCTACAAAGTATCGCGGCCAAGTTCGCTTCCTTTATTTTTGAAACGAGCCATGATGTAGGACCGGTTTCATTAGTGCTGATTCCTAGTGACGATCAATTTGCGGCATTGCAAGTTGTGCAAACCGCCGGCCCAAACTTCGAAATCGGGCCCGGCCATGTGTTTGAATGGCTACGCAGTTTGCATCATGACTATCCTTTGATGATAACCGGAGCCAACTATAACTTTGTGCAGGGTTATTTTCGCGATCAGCCGGAACTGGACGAGGCTCTTGAGCTTGCAGAGCGCATCTATGAATTTTGCCCCGACGTCGTTGAGCAAGGAACTGAAACTGTCCAGGCTTTGGCGCAAGAAATTGCCGATCAAGCAACGTTTTATTTGTGGTGGGATTAGTGTATCTTTTGCTCTAACCAAGCCACAAGAGCTGCCGATCTCCAAGGGAGACCCGGCGACTGGATTATTTCGCATGCGCTACCTTTACCGTCTTCTTTTCATCCTCGCAATTAGTTCATTGGGCGTCCCGACCAATTGGGCGCAAACTGGTGATGATGCCATTGCACCAACCTGGGAAACGCAACGACACGCTCGGACCTTTCTGATAAGTGTCCCTGCTCCCCGCGGCCAGATTGTGGACCGACGCGGACGGCCTTTGGCCCAAAATAAGGTCATCCTGACCTTGTGCTTACAATTTCCCACTCCGCTGACCCTTGAGGACGGACAGGTTCTCGACTACGCTTTGGAACGCGTGATCGAAGCCCGAGCCCTTCTCCCTGGGCGAGAAATCAACATCAACCCCGAGCGCATCATTCGCTATTATAAAAATCGTGGGGTGATGCCTTATGAATTGGTTGTGAAACTTACCGAGGAAGAAAGTGAGCGACTTAAGAGCACCAACCTCCCCGAAGGCTTGTTGCTATTGCCGATCTATGCACGGCACTACCCTTACAACCAGGTTGCCGCCCATATCATTGGCTACACCGGCCGCAGTGGGGGGGTATCGGAAGCCCCGATCCAGAACAACGATTTGCTCTGGCCGGATAATGAGGGCCGAGAGGGACTTGAAGCCACGTTTGAACATCAGCTCCGTGGTAAATACGGACAGCTCAATATCGTGATCGACCGCACGGGTCGGAAGGCTTCTGAACGGATGGGGATACCCCCAGAACCCGGTCAGAACGTGGTGACCACACTCGATCTCGAAATGCAATTGATCACCGAGCGAGTTCTCAATGAAAAAAGCCGGCGCGGAGCGGTGGTGATCATGGATCCACGCAATGGAGATATTTTGGCGATGGCTTCCAAGCCATCTTTTGATCCCAACCGGTTTATTCCGATCATCTCGAGGCCTGAGTTCGAGAGCTTGCGGGATGATGAAAGTAACCCCTTATTTCCGAGGGCCTTTCGAGCAGCTTATCCGCCAGGTTCCGTTTTTAAGGTGGTCACAGCAGCAGCCGGAGTACACGGAGCGGCAGTGGGACTTAGAGAGACGGTCTCTTGTCCGGGCTCTTTTTCAATCGGTCGCTTGGTTTTTCGAAACTGGAAAGAAGGTCACTCGGGTAATTTGACCATGGCCCAAGCCCTCACCCAAAGTTGCAATACCTGGTTCTACCAAGTGGGGATCCGGACAGGAGCAGACGGGATCGGCGACTGGGCCACACGCTTTGGTCTCGGGCAAAGGTCTGGAATACCACTCCGGGCTGAGGCAGCCGGTCGTGTCCCAGACCATGAATACTCTCTGCAAGTTCGCGGCAGGAGAATGCTTGATGGCGATGTGGCCAACATGAGCATTGGGCAAGGCGACCTGCTCGTGACCCCGTTGCAGGTTGCCCAAATGATGGTGGCAATGGCGAATGGAGGGACACTCCTGCAAAGCCGGCTTGTGCGTCAAGTTCAAGGCTTGGACGACAACGTGGCGATCGCCTACAACGTGCATGCCAAAGCTTATCTTGGCATGGGACAGAACTTGTGGGACGAGATGCGCAAAAGTTTGGTGGACGTAGTTCATGGTGGTTCGGGCACAGCCAGCCGGGCTCGCGTGCCGGGCATTCAAGTCGCAGGAAAAACGGGCACGGCTCAGTGGGGTCCTACCCACCGACGGCAAAACGCAGCTTGGTTTGCGGGGTTTGCACCAGCGGATAATCCTGAATTTGCCTTCTCGGTGGTGTATGAAGGTCGTCCTGGAGAAAAGGTTGGTGGCGGCAGCAGTGCGGCCCCGATAATTAGTGCGATTTTAAAAGAGGTTTTGGAACGCCGCAAAGAGCGTGGAGATGAGGATGACCTGGATGACTTGGTGTTGCCAGAAAATTTGGTTTTTACACCGGGAGAAGGACTCATTGAAGACGATGCCGCGACGATGCATGTTGGTGAGTATCATGACGACGCCACACCCGGAGTGGTGTTTGAGCCGTTCTTCAACAACTAAGCATGGTCAAGCTCATCCTGATCGGCTTAGGTATCGGCGCAGTGAGCGGTGCGGTCGCAGCACTTTGCGGAGTTGGAGGTGGGATCATTTTAGTGCCAGCTTTTGCATATTTTTTGGGCTTAAGTCATAAGGCGGCGGTTGCCACCTCACTCGCGGTGATTATTCCCACCGCAATTGCTGCCACGGTGAAGAATCATAGTAACACTCTGGTTGATTGGAAGGTCGCCTTGGCCACATCGGTGGGCGCAATTGTTCTGGCATGGTTTGCGGCAGACGCGCTTAAAACTTGGGATACCCTGTTTCTTAAACGCATTTTCGCGGTCGTACTCCTGTTGGTTGGCCTTAAAATGCTCTTTGAAAAGTAGCTGACCGTGCGCGCGAAACGTGCTTGCGTTATTTTGTGATTGTTCTTTTCAGGAGTCTTCGATAGTCTATTCATCATGAACGATCAGCAGTCCGATCAGCCTCTGATGGAGGGGCAAGGTGAGGAAGTGAAACCTCAAAAACGAGGAATCACTTGGGCCACATCATTCTTTCTCATTATTGCTAGCTGTTTGGGTTTTGGGGTCATTATGTTCTACTCCTGCGCAAACATTGGTGGCGGTCTCTTTGGCGGTGCTTTTGATGCAGGAATGAGGGTGGCTCAAGGGGTGCGCAGTGCGGTCATGGAAGTGGCCCAAGTTGAGCCGCGAGTTGTCGTCAACAATACCGTGCATTTCGAGGAATCGGTTGCAGTGACCGAGTTGGCTCTAGAAGAAAGACGGACCATGGTCGAGAGGGAGTTTGAACACAGCTGGATGGGTAGCACGAAGCGCATAACGATGCGGGGCACATATGTTGTCAAAGCCGGCTTCGATTTAACCCGTCCATTTAGTGTGATCGTGGAAGGCGCCAGGGCGGAAATCTATTTGCCACCAGCAAGAATATTGAGTGTGGAAGCGGTGAATGTTGAGGTGCGCGAAATGCGTGGAGGACTTTGGAACAAAGTCCAGCCTAACGACATGGAGATTGAAATAAATCAGCTCAACCTCCAAGCCCGAGCCAAGATGACCGAGGCCGGCATTCGACAGACTGCGGAGCAACGTCTTCGCGAGTTGCTGGAGGAAAAACTTGGGGATAGGTATGACTTTGAAATCTTCATCGGCGATCCCCCACCGCTCCGAGAGCCCCAGGAAGAGCCCCCGCTCCTGCCTTCCCCGCTTTAAACGCCTTGAAGGCCGATACGTCGCTTCTCCAATGCGATCAGGGTGTCAAGTCAAGGAACACTTGCGGAGCGCTCAATCTCCTGCCACAAATGCTCATGCAGAGTTCTAGCTCCGATTCACCTCCACTTGAAGAAATACCGGACGAGGGAAAAAACCAACCACTGAATATCGAGCATCCGGGAGATCCACTGCCCCCGCGTCATCCGGATAAGAAAACGCGTCGCATCAACATATTTCGAGTGACTTTCCTTCTGGTTCTTGGAGTAGCGGCGCTTTTTGTTCTGCTTCCTGCTTTCCACCTGCTGTGTGTCGGCGCACTAACCAAGGCAGTGGCATTCCGGCAGGGGGTTAATATCGCATGGGGCACTTTAGAAGGTCGTCTTTGGGGGGCATTAGAGTTTCAAGACTTGGTTGTCGGTGACCAAGGGGAAGAGCCCCAATGGCAGATCACAACTCGGCAAGCAACAGTAAACCTTAACTTGGAAGCCTGGTGGAGCATGCTGCTCGGAGACTCCCGTCAGGCTTTGGTGGAGCGCGTGGCTTTAAACGAAGCGACTATTCATCTCAAAATGGACCCACGAGGTGACCGGCTTCCGATCGATCAAGCAGCCGGACCTTATCGTTGGTATCCAAGTGAACTGAGCCTCAAGGACAGCACGCTCGAGATTCTTGCACTCGGCCAGTCTCTCAACGCAACCGCTTTTAATTTGGAAGCTTCGACACTGGGAGGTCAATTGACGGTGGGAGAGTTGGCCTGGAACGATGGAGCGTCCTTTAAGCGGACCGGGTTATCCTGTAAGGCGCTTTGGGAGGAAGGGGTGTTTTATCTAAGCGAACTCGAGCTGGAGCAGGGTTTGCGCGCCAATCTTGTGGAGCTCGATCTTTCACAATTCCTTGCTGGAGAGCTTGCCCTCGGAGTAGCCTTTCAAGGATTTGGCGGAACCTTAAGATTTAGTCTGCGGGTTAGCAACCTGGGGCGGATCACTGAGGTGGAGGGCTCTGGTTCCGGCGGAGGCATTGATCTCTCATTGCTTGGCGCTTCGCTTCAAGGCATTGAGCTGAGCAGTGGCCGACTAGAAAACTTTCGCCTAAGCTATCGCGGCCCATTGCTCCAAGATGAACTCCCTACCGCCGCATTTCGGGCCAAGGTGGTGGACTTCGAATGGCAGGATCGTAGCTGGGATTCTCTGATTCTCGGGGCGACTTTAGCCAGTCGGCGCCTCCAAATTCAAACATTCCAACTTCGTCAACCGGGCAACACTTTGGATTTATCTGGAGAGTCAAGTATCCCAACCAACCTCATTCCTTTGGAGGTGCCGGACTTTAACGTCAATGTGCAGGCCGAACTCACCAACCTTGAGGAAGTCAGCAAGCTTTTGCCCGGTCGCGAAGGTTGGCTGAAGGGAAAGCTGAACCTCAGTGGAACCGTTGAACGACGGGGCGAAACAATGCTCGGCGACTTGGAGTTGCAAGGTCAAGACTGCGTCGTTTTTGACACCGAGTTTTCGACCCTCCACTCGGATGTCTCTTTTCAAGGAGGCAGCATTGAGTTGCGCCGCTTAGAACTCATAGCCGGGGAAGATCACTTCCGTGCGCACGGGGAACTTGCCATTGATCAACCCTGGGGTTTTGTTGGTGAGATTGAGTTAGCGCTCGGAGACATCGCTACCTATCAAGCGTGGCGTGCACTGTTCCCTCAGATGCCAAGCCACCTTAAGAACGCCACACTTTGGTGGTCAGGAGATGGCACGCTGGTCGCCAACTCCGGTGCCCTTCGGTTGTCTGTGGAGGAAATTCGTCTGCGCGAAGAGGATCCACCGCTGGAGCTCGCGATTGAGGGAACTTATCGTCCCGGTCATGGACATCTGTCGAGACTGAGCATCATGAAACTGGGGCACCTGGAATTGGCCGGCGCCATTTCTTGGGAACCGCAATCTATTCAATTTGAGGAAGTCACGTTGGTGCTACCCGACGGCCAAGCATCTGGCAATCTGACTTTGCCTATTGAACTAGGGGCTCTGTCTGTCTGGCCGGATTGGAAAAGCCCATGGCGTCCAGCCGGGTCCGGACCGATCGAGGGAGATTTGAGTTTAGAAAACATTTTATTGTCACAAGCCACAACTTGGAATCTTTGGCCTGAAGCACTTCAAGACTTTCGGGTAAGTGGCGAGCTGAAGCTCGGAGGTGCTCTTAATGCGATATCGTGGACGGGCAGGCTGGATTTGGTTCGAGACGACGAGGAGGCTCGTGATGCTTCTTTGTTGCTGCAATCGTCTGGTTTTGAGGCTGACACCTTGATTCGTGGCAGTTTCCAACATCTAGGGACGCCGATGAGCATTCGAGGAGAAATTCGCAGTTTATTTCAGAAGCACCCAGAGGCGAAGATTTTTGGGGCGTTTGAAAGCATGGAGATTGCATTGCACCCGTTGCTCGAAGGAGAGCTTCGCAATGGAGGCTGGACGCTCACGCTACCGGACGCCTCCCTTAAGGCTCAGGCTGAAGTCGCTTTTAAGCCTGTGGGCATCCGGTTGAGCAAGCGTGAGAGTGAAACAGCAAGCGATGCAAAACTCGCTTGGCCCGATCTCACCGCTTTGCATAAGCTTTGGCCCGAGGCAAAAACCGAGTTGGCTATTGTTTTAAGCAATGGTGAAGCCTCCTTAAAATGGCAGAATGCTCTCTGGACCGGCGAATCCGTGGTTGCAGCGCAGGTGGGTGGCGATACCGGGGACCTGCTCGCCTCACAGCAGGCCAGTCTTTCTGTCGCCATTGACAACAGCCAGCTTCGATCCACGGAACTTGCTCCTGTTGATGAGCATCAGACATGGCGAATGGAAGGAGAATATCCAACGCTGCGCCTCCGATTTGAGACAACGCAATCTCCGACAAGTGAGAATGAGGCTAGCGCAACGATCCGGGCTTCAGCAGGGGTTAAGGACATGGGCAACTGGACCTTACTGCCGAACGACTGAGAGCTGATTGTGGAGAATCTTCGGTCCAAATTTCGCCGACTGAGGCCAAACACAACGAATTTAGTCCTCAACCACAAGCTCCCGGCGCAGTTCGTCGAGCCGGCGAATTCTGAATGCTTGCAAAGGAATCGGATCGGTGATGAGCGCAACCTGGTCCACCCGCAGCGCTCTTAGGCGTTTGAGAAGATCTGGTTGAACAATATTGAGTAGCACCATGAGCATGCAATCCTGCTCAAGAGTAAATTTACGCAGCATCTGCAGATCTCTCCAGGCAGACTCCGAACATAGGCTTGGGTCGACGACCAGGACCT
>DAIRSW010000044.1:0-2524 GCA_036804205.1 Verrucomicrobiia bacterium
CGGAAAATTGGCAAAAGGCACTCGGGGGTCATCGTATTTGGGGAGTCGGTAATGTGGAGTTCGACCTAGAGTCATGCATCTACACGTTAGAAATTGAGCTTGAAATGGAGGATTTTTATAATTTCAACGAGGGGCAATTTGATATAGCATCTGGACTCCCTGACGACGCGAATGGTCGCTTTGAAGTGTTAGGCTGGGCCGCCCCTTTCTATTCAAGGGCTACGATAACTCGTACTATTCGCTGGAAGCGCGGTGAGATAGATAAAACATCACAAATCAGCGGTGGCGAGCGTCGACGCACCAGAAGGCGGTAAGTTATGAATGTCACCAAGAGAGTATTTTCTTTGGCTCTGGTCTGTAGCGCTTTAGTGATAGCTTCCGCTTTCGTGATTGGTTATTGCTCCAATATGCCATCTGAACCAAAAGCAGCCCATAGTGAGAAAAGCGAAGCTGAAGTAAGCCTATCAAAAGACGCATTCCTGAGATGGCTTCCGAATTTTTCGCACTTTGATCTTCAGTCTGTTGAGTTTGCTATGAACCGAACAGAAGGCAGAGGTTCAGTTCCCTCGCCCAGCGACAAAAAGGCTTCGATTGTTGCGCGCGTCACTTTCAAAGAATCTTCGTGGGAGACAATCCTTGATGCGCACAAGTGGACGGAGGTTACCTCAGATCAAATTGCCCAAAGTATAAGAGTGCACGTTCCGGATAACATTTCGTATAAGGTAAGTGCCAGCTTTAACGCTACATTTTCGAGCAACCCTTACTTTGCTCATGGATATGTTGTTGTGCTTGTTGATACAAAAGAACCTGTCATGTTTTTGATCGCCAATAACTTGAATTGGCCCATCGTGGAATGAAGGCATAGGCACCACGCAAACCCTGCTTCGTGAAACCATGGCTTACGGCAACTTCGGGCGACTACAAACCCTGACCATCAGGCCATCCTGCGCCGTGACCAGCATGGGCGCGTGCGTGAAATGGCGCTAGCAAACAACGAAGATTGGCAGTATGATATGATTACGACACCATGGGCCAGTTGACCACAGCCACCAAACGCGACACACCAAGCGAGGATGCTTTGCCTGTTGGGGCGTTTGAATACGCATTCGACAGCATCGGCAACCGGCTCAGTGCAAAGCAAGGAGTCAGTGCTGCCGACGCCTACACAGCCAACGCCAACAACCAAATCAGCGAGATCGATTATGCGGGTCTCCACCCCATCCGAGGCCAAGCGCATTCGGATGCGCTGGTCACGTTGAATAGCAACCCGGGCACAAGCTTTAACGGCAAGTTTTTTGACGCGTTAACTGGGGAGCATTGGGGACCACGGCAAAGGGAAAAACTAATTATTGTGCTCCTGATCTTTTTTGCACTTTCGGGCGACCAGATATCCTCCGCACAACAATAGAAGAAGCGATACAGTAGATGGCTCAGGAATCAGCATGACCCCAATCTGATCGTCGATTAAGTCTTTATAGCTAGCGATGTCAGCAAAAAGGGTTGAATTTCCAAATCTTGCCTGGTTCGCGTTGGGAGCTTCAACTGCAACCATGATGCCCAAAATTGTTCCATCGTGACCGAAAACTCCGCCGCCCGAGTCATTGCCCACTCCTTGAGCCTGGGTTGTTGTTAGCCATTCCCCAGGGGAAGGTTGGTCAAAAACTGTGCGCCCTACAATAGTCTCACGGCCGCCAATGTCGGATGAGCGGGTTGGACCGGGGGTTCCGGGTGCAGTAAAGTTTGAGCTGCTATTGGTTCCCCACCGGAGCTGTCTGGTGCTGGATGTGGTGTAACCGGTCCCATCCGTGACCGAGACGGCATCGGAGGTGTTTGCGTCAGTTGTGGCGTTCTGGACTCGGCTTCGCCCGTGCCCAATCATAATCACATCGGTGTTGTTGGTCAGGGGAGTTGAGGAGAGCGTCAAGGGTCGGAGCGTAGGCATCAGGTTATCGTCCTGGGACAACCTCAGCAGCGCGAGGTCCGAGCCATCAATCGGGATTCGTTGGGTGATTAAGTAAGAGATCGACTGTATCGTAACAGTTCCTTGGTTTCCCAAATGCATACCCGTCAAGGCCCAAGCAATAGGGTTGCCATTATTCGGGTCATAGCCGAGGTAGACCGCATTACCAGGCCCATATTGAACCACATTGTCCAAGAAAAAACCGTCTGATACGGTCGGAAGAGCTTCTAGCTGTTGACGTGTGGTGTTGAATGAATTATCTGCACCCCCGTTTGCACCGGCAACGACAACGGCATGGGCAAGGTGCGAAAACATCACCAAATTAAGCAGGCAAAATGCTGCGAACTTAGTCGCTGTGTTTTTCATATTCAAACCTAGGAGGAGGCTTCAATTTGTCAAGTTTTTGCTCAGCAGAAAACGGGTCCTTGCATGAGTGCAATTTCAGGCATTCTTCACGAAGCGCTTGAAGAGCATGAGGGAGCGAGGAGCAAAAGCAAAGAAGGGCCAAAAAGCCGGCTACAACTCATCCAAGCAAGACTGCGCAGAGCGGCTCGAAGCTCTTAC
>DAIRSW010000044.1:2534-19357 GCA_036804205.1 Verrucomicrobiia bacterium
ACGCTTTTATCCACGTGGTGCTTCGGACAGCGGTTTCGCGAAGCTGTGGACAGAATTTAAGAGCAAAGGTGCACTTCGGAGCGTTGCCGACAACGGCCCGTCCGGAATGGCTAGAGAATAATCCAATTACACAGACGCGAGTTCGCCGTCTTGTTTGGCACGGTGTTTTTCCACAAAGTATTCCATGGTATGCTTGATCACAGAACGTAGATCGTGTTTGGGCTGCCAGCCAAGGTGCTTTTGCGCCTTGGTGATGTCGGGGATGCGACGATCGCAATCTTCATAGCCGCGTCCGTAAAATTCTTCCGAGGTCACAGAAATCACCTCAGGATCAGGGTCGCCTTCCATGCGGAATTCTTCATTGAAGATATCTTTCATCAACGTGGCCAACTCGGCAATGGTGATCTCGTTCTCGGGCGAACCGATGTTATAAATTTCTCCGTCGCACACCCCATTCGGATTGTCCAAAATACGAATCATGCAGTCGACCGCGTCGTCGATGTAGGTGTAGGCGCGGTAAACATTACCACCGTCGACCAATTTCATGGGGGTTCCGTAAAGCAGGCCGTTCATGAAGTGACTAAATACTCGGGGGTTGCCGGCTTGTTCGCTCGGCAGGAAATCGATTCTTGGCCCAATGAAGTTGAAGGGGCGAATGATGGTGTATTTGAGGCCTTGTTCCATGCCGTAGGCATGAAGAACGCGTTCCAGAAGCTGTTTGGCGCAGGCGTAAATCCAGCGGTGGTTTTTCACCGGACCCATGATGAGCGGAGTCACGTCTTCGACAAATGGAGTGGGGTAATCTTTGCTATCCTTTCCAAAGGCGCGTGCTGCGGTGATGCCATAAACTTCGCAGGTTGAATACTGAACAATGCGTTTTTTGTGTTTCACGCACATCTCGGCGATCTTGAGGTTCTCGATGAAGTTGAGTTGAAACACCTCCAGAGGGTCGGTGACGTAGAGGCTTGGGTTGGCAAAAGCTACAAGGTCCACGATCACGTCATGCTCGATCACTAGTTGCTCAAGTTTTTCGTCGTTGCCGCGGATATCGAGTTCGAGATAGGTCAAGCGCTTGGTGCTGATGAGGTCATCGAGCTTTTCGCTGTAGATATCAACTGCGGTGCAATCGTGTATTCCGTCTGCGAGAATACGTTCGGTTAAGTTTGCTCCAATAAATCCACCGGCGCCAAGTAAAAGAATCTTCATATTAAGGTAGATATTCACTTACTACGCGGCACCGATTCGTCAATAGTAAATCACGCGATTCTGAGAGCTCGGGTCTAGGTCGAGTCGCATGTTTGATAGGGTGCGGATCTGTTCGTGTTTTTCCGAAAAAAATCGGCTGCTGCTTGAGGCGAGAGGAGCGGTAGCAACTTTACCTCTTGTCGCAAAGCAGCGCCCCGCTAAGTTCGGAGTGTGGAAACCGAGCTCACGCCTGAATATATCGCCATGCTTCGAGGCATGAGTGGTGAACAGAAAATTCGTTCCGCCATGGCACTCTATTGGTCAGCCCGAATAATCAAAGCCTCGCGCTTGCGACAGCTCCACCCAGAATGGACAGAAGCTCTAGTGCAAGCCGAGGTTAAACGTATTTTCATGCATGCCGTTACCTGACCCGTTGCTCAGTTTTCTTCGTCCACTGAACGCATTGGACGTGCCCTACATGATAACCGGAAGCATTGCCGCGATTTATTATGGTGAACCGAGGTTGACCAACGATATCGATCTGGTGGTTTTTTTGAAGCCCAGTGATGCCGCCAGGGTGGCGAACGCGTTTCCGCCCGAAGCTTTTTATTGTCCGCCGGAGGAGGTGCTGATGATAGAAGCGGCCCGTGAGCAGAGAGGCCATTTTAATCTGCTTCATCATGATTCCGGCTGGAAGGCAGATGTGTATTTGATGGGGCAGGATCCGCTGCACGCATGGGGGATGGCTCGAGCACAAGTCGGAGATCTTGAAGGTGAACCGGCCCGTTTTGCTCCACCGGAGTATGTCATCATTCGCAAGTTGGAGTTTTTCCGCGAAGGAGGCTCCGAAAAGCATATTCGGGACATACAAAAAATGCTGCTAGGAATGGGCGAAGCCTGGGATACCAGCGAGCTCATTAACATGATTAGCTTGAGGAGATTGGAGCATGAATGGGAGCGGTGTATCGGCTAAGTGCTTGGTTCTCGGAGATCAGCTTGGGCACAGAGTGTGGTGGGTCACCAAAGTTTTTGTGGTTTTTCTTTTCTTCCGCTGATCTTTTGAGAGACTATGTCAAGCTCAGGCAGCTGAGCCCTCACCTTCTATCTTATGCGAATTGTTCGATACCGACTGACTGACTCACCAGAAGCTTCAACTTTGCATTGGGGGGTTTTGAACGAGGAAGACGGGGTGACCCGCTGGAGTGGCTATCCGCTCACGGCAGGAAGCACGCCGTTGGATTTGGTCGATGCCAATGTGGAGCTGGAGTGTCCGGTCGCAGCTCCGCCAGTGATCTATTGCATTGGCTTGAACTACCGGCATCACGCCGAAGAAACGGGAGCGAAAATCCCCAAATTTCCCATTGTGTTCACAAAGTCGCCGACTGCACTTTTGAGGCCGGGCGGCGAGATTAAGATCCCTTCTTGCGCGGGCAGCACCAAGGTGGACTACGAATGCGAGCTTGCGGTGGTCATTGGCAAAAGGAGCAAGAACATCAGCAAAGAGCAAGCTTTGGACTCGGTAGCCGGGTATTGCTGTGCGAACGATGTGAGCGCGCGGGATTGGCAGTTGGAATGGGGCGGCAGTCAGTGGGTGCGGGGTAAGTCGTTTGACACATTTTGTCCCCTCGGCCCGTGGCTAGTCACCCCGGATACGATACCTGATCCTCAAAATTTGACCATTCGCACGCGTTTGAATGGGAAATTGGTGCAGGATTGGCGCACCAACGATATGATTTTTTCGGTCGCAGAGGTGATTGCGTTTTTGAGCCAAAGCACCACGCTTTTGCCGGGAACGATTATCTTAACAGGCACGCCTCACGGGGTTGGCATGGCACGGAAACCGCCACTGTGGTTAACTACAGGAGACGACGTGGCGGTGGAGATCGAAGGCTTGGGAGTTTTGCAAAATGAGGTGGCTTTGGAACGGACCGAGCGTGCTGGAGAGTCTGCCTAGGATTTTTTACGTCATCATTTTGGTTTTTATGAAAGCTCTTCAAACTCGGTTGGTGTGTGATTGTCAATGCTCTCTCGCGGAGGGCCCGGTGTGGTTTGAAAATAAACTATGGTGGGTGGATATCCCGGGTCACGCATTTTTCTGCTCGTCTTTAGACGGAACTTTTGAGCGCTGGGAGTGGTCGAGTTATGTTTCTTTGATTGTGCCGACCACCTCGGGTCGCGTCCTGATCGCCACAGAACGGGGTCTTCTGCTGGGCACTCCGGGTGAGCCCGAGGAGCAGTGGCAGGTGTTTGCTCATCCCTTGCAAGGGAAAGAACACGAGGTGCGCTACAACGATGGCAAAGTCGATCCTTGGGGACGGCTTTGGGTCGGTTCGATGGGTCTCAAAGGTCAACCGAACCTGGGGGAACTCTTTATCGTGGATACGCAAGGCACCAGCACCCGCTTGCTGGAAGGGGTGACTATTAGCAATGGTTTGGCTTGGAAAACCGATCCCGAGCCACTGGCTTATTATATTGATACGCCGACGCAGGAAGTGACCGAGTATGCACTGGATCTAGAGACCTACCAGCTTGGGCCATCCCGCCCAGCGGTGAAGATTCCCCCCGAAATCGGTCATCCTGATGGTATGTGCATCGACCATGAAGGGGCTTTATGGATTGCCCTTTTGCGCGGTCGGGGGCTAGGGCGTTATGACCCGGTGAGTGGCGAGCCGGTTGCGCGGGTGGATGTGCCGGTGGAAAACGTGACCTCTTGCTGCTTTGGAGGGCCGGACTTTTCCACTCTCTACATGACTACGTCAGGGGGGGATTCGCCGCCAGAGAAGAAAGCGAGTCAGCCGCATGCTGGTGGGATTTTTGCGTTAGACCTTCCTTTTCACGGCGAGACGCCCAATTTGTTTCCCGTTTAGTAGCTTGGTGATGGCCGATCGCGAGGTTTTTCAGTTGGGTTTTCAGAGGTTTGGTCCGCCCAACGAAGTTTTGGAGATGCGCACTACGCGGTTGAGCGAGGACCTGGGTCCAGACCAGGCCCTTGTGGAAATGCTCGCCGCTCCGATCAATCCCGCCGATCTGAATTATATCGAAGGCCGCTATGGGGTGCGTCCAATCCTCCCCGCTGTGGCGGGCCTGGAGGGAGTAGGACGCGTTGTCAAGAGTCGCTGGCCCGGAGTCGAGGAAGGGCGGCTGGTGTTGTTGCCTCCTTTTGCGGGTACCTGGGCTGATTCTGTGCTTTGTTCGGCGGACAGTCTGATAAGGCTACCACGGGATCACCAGAGTGATTTGCTTCAACTTGCCATGCTGCGGGTGAACCCCGCCACCGCGTTTTTAATGCTCAAAACTGTGCCAGATCTGAAGCCGGGTGATTGGGTGGTCCAAAACGCGGGGAATAGTGGAGTGGGTATTTCGACGTTTCAAATCGCGAAAGCCATGGGCTACAACGTGGCGAGCGTGGTTCGCACGGAGGCAGCCGTCGAAGCGATGCGAGGTCTCGGCGTGGCGGTCGTGGCCATTGATTGCGATGAAGGCTGGGCCTCCCTCCAACATCACTGGGGGTCCGAGCCACCACGATTGGCACTGAATGCGGTCGGGGGAGAAAGCGCGAGCCGTTTGGTCGAACGACTCGGCCCGAGTGGGGTGCTGCTGACCTACGGCGCGATGGCAAGGAGGCCCGTCACTCTTTCCAATCGTCAGTTGATCTTTGAGCAGATCGTTTCGCAAGGCTTCTGGTTGACTAAAGTTTTGGAAAAAATGCCTTTAGAAGAGCAGGAAGCACTTTATGCGCAGCTCGCCAAGATGGTCTCCGATGGGGCGCTGCGATTGCCTGTGCAGCAGCGGTTTTTGCTTGAAGAATACCAAAATGCCTTGGAGCAGGTGCCGACACCTGGGCGCTTTGGGAAAGTCTTGTTTGTGAGAAAGTTCGCTTTATAGAACGATTTTCTGGCAAATTGCTATGAATCTAGCTTAAGTTACGAGCTAGTCATGATTCACAGGGATTATTTAGTGATCGGTGCCGGTGCAGCAGGTGATGCCGCGTGCGAAGGCATTCGTTCTTACGACAAAAAAGGCAGCATTTTGCTGGCCGGTTTTGAGCCGCTAGCGCCATATGATCGGCAGCCCTTGTCCAAGGAGTTTCTGTCCGCCGCCAAGGTCAACCCCGATAACCTGGCTCTGCGTGCTCCGGAGTTTTATCAAAAGAACAAGATCGACTTTCGGCCTTCGACCATGGTCACCCAACTCAATCTGGAGCGGCACGTGGCAGTCTTGTCGACAGGACAAGGCGTGGAATTTAACAAAGGCTGTCTCGCCATGGGGAGTCGTGCGCGTCGTCCAGTGGTGGCAGGAGCGCAGCTTGGCAACGTGTTTTATCTGCGCAACCTCGGAAACGCCTTAGCGATTCGTGAAGTCCTGACCAAAGCCATGGAGGTGGTCGTGGTCGGAGGCGGCTACTTGGCGGCTGAAGCCGCAGCTTCGTTGCACGCGAGGGGATGCAAGGTGACGATTTTGGAGAGCGCCGATTTCCTTTGGCAGGATCGGTTGGATGCAAAAATGTCGGAATGGTTTACGGAACATGTACGAAGTTTGGGCATTGAGGTGTTGACCCGTGAAAGCATTAATGGGTTTGAAGGCAAAACGGTGTTGCGCAACATTCAAACCAAAAGCGGCAATCGCCTGAATGCTCAGGTAGCAATCGTTGCTTTGGGGGCGGAACCTAACCTCGATCTGGTGGCCAATACTCCTTTGGCCACGCCCCTGGGCACTCCGGTGAATGAACTTTTAGAAACGGAGGAAAAAGGCATCTACGCGGCAGGAGATATCGCCCTTTATCCAAACAAAGTTTTTGGCGGTATGGCTCGAACTCAACACTGGGAACACGCTCAGCAAATGGGATTGACTGCTGGCATCAATATGACCGCGCGCAAACGCACCCGGTTCGTGACGGTGCCACGATTTCGAAGTGTGGTGGGTGACTTGACCATGCACTTTATCGGCGACTTTCAGCGTCCGCCGGGACGGATGGAAGTGGAGGGAGATTTGGAGAAGCGCAATTTTACGCTGAGAGCTTTTAATGGGGCCAAGCTGCATGGAGTCATCCTTTGCAATCGAAAAAAATGGGAAGAAGAAGCTGCGGTGGCCCGGCAAGAGATTTTGAGCTCGTTCGGCATAAAAGGACTCTAGGGCTGGGAGCATTTTAGTGGATCTTACTCTAACACTCGTGGACGCCTTTGCCGCTGAGCCTGGTCAGGGGAACCAAGCCGCAGTTTGTCTACTCGAAAAGGAGGTCGCGGCGCCGTGGATGCAGGAAGTGGCCAACGAACTTAATTTTTCCGAGACAGCTTTTTTGCAAGCGACAAGCCAAGCGGACCGCTATGGACTGCGGTGGTTTACTCCAAAAACCGAGGTGCAACTTTGTGGTCACGCTACCTTAGCCTCGGCCCATTTTCTGTGGTCGACCGGGGCTGCGTCACATCTAACCTTTGAAACCGCCATTGGAAGGCTGGAGTGCGACTTGGTTGAGCGCCACGATCCGCAAAGCACTCGGGGACTTCTGCAGCTACCGTGCCCGAAACTGGGCGTGCCAAGCTTGGATGTGTCGCTGCAAAAAATTCTGAGCTTCAGCGGTGAGGTGATGCAGGCTGGGGAAGATTTGCTTGTGGAGCTGGCGTCTGCCGAGGCCGTGAAAGTTTGCCGTCCAAATTTAGCCGCGCTCGCTGAAGTCCCCGTGCGAGGGTTGATGATCACTGCCCGCAGCGAGCAGGGTGATGTCGATTTTGTCTCGCGTTTTTTTGCACCCCGCGTGGGAATTTATGAAGATCCGGCCACCGGCTCAGCGCAGGCGGCTTTGGCTGGGTATTGGAGCCCCAAATTGAACAAAGAGTGGATGCAAGCGCGACAACTCAGCGATCGAGGGGGCAGCTTTGAGGTTCGTCAATTAGGGGATCAGGCTGAACTGATCGGTCGCAGCCACAGCCGCGGCACCATCCTGCTTCGCACAAGCTGCGGAGCCCGCTGAGGTGTAGAAGCCCGTGGAAAACTCGGCCAAGGTAAAAATATGAAAATACTTATCGTTGGTGCCGGAGAAATTGGCACTCATTTAGCCCAAAATTTATCCTTGAAAGACCATGAGGTCTCGGTTCTTGAAAAAGACCCGGCCTTGTGCGCCGAATTGGAAGCGGAACTTGACGTGAAGGTTGTTTGCGGCAATGGCGAACATATTAGCGATCTCGCTGATGCCGATGTGGGGGAGGCTGAGGTGTTTCTTGCCATGACAGCTATCGATAGCAGCAATCTTGTTGCCGCTCGCATTGCTAAACAACTTGGGGTGCCCCAGGTGCTGGCCCGTGTTCACCCAGCAATACTTCGAGAACAGTGGCTTTTTGATTATCGAACAAATTTTCACGCCGATCACCTGATCAGTCCACAGCGATTAACCGCACTGGAGCTGGCGAAATATATTCTTAATCCAGAGACACAGGTTATCGAGGAATTCGCTAGAGGTCGCATTGAACTGCAGCAGATTGTGCTTGGCGAAACAAGCACCGCGTTAGGAAAAACCGTTCGGTCACTCTCACCACCTAAGGAGGTGCGCATTGCGCTTGTAAAGTCTCAGCATCAGACTTTCGTCCCGGAGGCTGATACGGTGCTTCTGCTAGGGAACGAGCTAACAGTCTTGGGAGAGCCGCGGGAATTGCGTAAGTTTATAGGCACGATTCACGGCCCAACGCGGCACACAGTGCAGCCTCGCGTTGCCATTTTTGGAGGTAACGATTACGCATTCACCTTGGCGGAGCTGTTGGAAGGCTCGCCCTGTCGAGTCAGAATTTTTGAAAAAGATCCTAGGCAGTGCGAAAAGCTCGCCGGCATTCTTTCTCAAACCACCATTGTGCAAGGCGATGCTTCTCTCAGGAAGATTCTTGAGGAAGAAGAAATTGATCAGGTGGACTGGTTTGTTGCGGCAACCGGTCATGACGAGGACAACGCATTGGCATGTTTGCAAGCGAAAATGGTCGGCGCGAGCAAAGCTTTAGCAATCATTCATCGAGCCGACTACGCGGCTATGATTTCTGAAGAAGACGAGCGTTTCGGGATCCACGCTGCGGTAAGTCCTCGGGAGGCGACAGAACGCGAAATCCAAAGATTTGTCACGTCCAACAAGTATCACACCATTCGCTCGTTCGGGGATGTGAAAATGATCGAACTGCAAGTGAGGGAAAATGCTGTAGTGACCGGAGGCACAATTAAAAGCGTGTCGTAGCCGGCTGGGGTAGCCTTAGTCGGACGTTTATTTGGGACGCACGCTGAGGTTCCTGGACCTGATGTGCAGCTCCAGAAGGATGATCACGTGTTCGCTT
The DNA here is from genome assembly GCA_036804205.1 of Verrucomicrobiia bacterium. Lineage (GTDB taxonomy): Bacteria > Verrucomicrobiota > Verrucomicrobiia > Chthoniobacterales > CALDSX01 > DAIRSW01. Next base: position 11,027 of record DAIRSW010000044.1, read on the forward strand.
TTGTTCACGACACTTCCTTAAAACCATTTGTGGCAATGTTTCAGCCGAGGCGGTGATTCCAGATGTTTAGACTTTTAGGCTTACTTTTTCTATTGTCGGCCCTAGGGATGATGTCCTGCGGGCTCTATGCTTACTGGGATAAACACCCGGGGCACGACTCTGCTCAGGAGGCGTTGTTCATAGCGGCTCTGGTCAGCAGTTTGGTAGGGGCCTGCCTTTTTGCACAGGGTTATTTCCTGCCACAGCGCAAACTTTCAAAAAAGCAGGCGGCGTTGGTGGTTGGCATTGGGTGGCTTGGCTCGGGCTTTTTCGGGTGCCTACCATATGTGTGGTGTGAACCCGGTCTCAGCATCGGTTCAGCCTATTTTGAAGCACTCTCCGGATATACGACAACCGGGTCCTCCACGCTCACCCGCATCGAAGACTGGCCACGCGCGATCCTTTTATGGCGGAGTATGACCAATTGGCTCGGGGGGATTGGGATTTTGGTTTTATTTGTGGCGATCCTTTCGTTTTTGGGCATCGGATCGAAGTCCGTTTTTTTTAACGAGTCAAGTTTACGGGCCGGCAATGAGGGCGTGTCTAAGTTGCATGATTTAGCGCTAATCCTGGTTAAGATTTACCTCGTTTTCAGTGTGGCATGCGCTGTGGGTCTCCGATTGCTTGGGCTGGGATGGTTCGAAGCCATCTGCCACAGTATGGCGACGGTATCAACCGGCGGCTTCAGCACGCACACTGAAAGCATAGGCTTCTACAGCGACTGGGAGAGTGGCTGGATGATTGAGGCTTGGATTATTCTCTTTATGATTTTGTCCAGCCTTAACTTTGTGATTTACATGGCCATTATTCGACGTCGGCCTAACCGAGTATTTAAGGAGGAGTCCAGTAGGATTTACCTAGGGATTCTGCTCAGTGCGACCTGCTTTTGCGCTCTGCTTCTTTGGGCCGGTGGCAAAGACTTTGCAGGGGCGCTCCGGCACTCGGCATTCATGGTGGTGTCAATATCAACCACGACCGGATTTGCCACCACCGACTACCAAGCCTGGCAGCTGCCAGGGCAGCTGGTCTTGTTGTTGCTTATGATCGCAGGGGGGTGCGCAGGCTCAACCTCGGGTGGAATGAAAATTGGAAGGATTCTTATCTCGTTAAGATATTGCATGTTTGAAATTGTGAGAACATTTCGTCCCCACCTTGTGTTCCAGGCATCGCTTGATGGAAAGCGACTTGAATCCTCAATGGTGATACGAGTTCTGAGCTTTTGTATGCTTTATTTTGGGGTCGGACTCGCTGCCATACTGGTGTTGAGCCTCCTGGAAGTGGGTGGAACGGTGGGTGACATCGAAACGGTGAGTAGCGCGGTGTTGGCTACTCTATCCAATATCGGACCTGGATTTGGATCGATTGGACCGGACGAAAATTTCAACCATTTCACCGATGCTTCGAAAGTATTTTTAGCCGTGCTCATGGTGATGGGGCGTCTTGAATTTTTTTCGGTGTTACTGCTTTTTCATCCAGCAACTTGGCGACGGTATTGAGGGCGTCTTGCTACTCCGAAAGCATCATGAAATGGCCGACACGAACTTTTGCCTCAAAATAGAGGCCCGAGGATGTCGCGGGCTATTAATGTTGCATAAAGTTTACCGAAAGCTGCTTGCGTTTTTGCCCGACTCAGGTCTTTAATGTTTCGGGTCTCTAGCAAATTTTCACCAACATGATTTCCGTAACTCTCGAGGGTTTAACCAAATACTTCGGCACCACCAAAGCACTGGACGATATCAACATTACGATCGAGCCCGGGGAGTTGTTTTTTCTCCTAGGACCAAGTGGCTGTGGAAAAACGACCCTGCTCAGGCATATCGCAGGATTTTATATGCCTGATGCGGGGCGGGTCCTGTTTGATAACGATGACGTCACCAAAGTCCCCCCCCACAAACGCAATACTGGAATGATGTTCCAAAGCTATGCTTTGTGGCCGCATATGACCGTGGCCAAAAACGTGGCTTTTGGTTTGGAGGAACGCCGCGTGCCTCGGGCGGAGATGGAGGAACGGGTGAGTCAAGCGCTCAGCTCGGTGCACATGGCTCCCTACGCCGAACGAAAAATCAACCAGCTCTCTGGGGGGCAACAGCAAAGGGTGGCCCTCGCTCGCGCTTTGGTGATACGTCCCCGCTGCTTGCTTCTGGATGAACCGCTGTCAAACCTGGATGCTAAACTTCGGCTTGAAATGCGCTTGGAGATTCGTCGGGTTTGCAAAGAGTTCGGCCTGACCGCAGTCTATGTCACCCACGACCAAAAGGAGGCGCTGAGCATCTCCGATCGCATGGCCATTCTGGACACGGGCAAGGTGGCTCAGATCGGCTCCGCCCAAGAAATTTATCGTCGCCCCAAATCTCGACTCGTGGCAGACTTTATCGGCGAAACAAATTTTATCGAAGGCAAGGTGCTCTCCGGCAATAACGGGCATACGCGGGTAGAAACTGCACTGGGTGTTTTTGAAGGCGAATTGTCAGACAAATCCTGGGCTCCAAGCCAAGGGGAAACCGCGACCCTCTCCATCCGTCCGGAAGCATGGAGCCTGTCTGCCCAAGAAAGCAAAGTCAACTCGGCGCGCGGACGCATCGGCGAGTCGGTCTACCTCGGGGAGGTAGCCCAATATCGATTTGCTTCGGGCGATGTCGATCTGAAGATTTTTGAGCTGAACCCCAAATTTGTCGGAGCTGATACCCAACAGCTATTCGCGCACGTGGAACCGCAGGACGTGGTTGTGCTGCGTCAATAAAAACCCTCCAACACCACGTTCTCATGATTCGTCATTTGCCCGTATTGATCGCCTTCTTTGTGGTGCTGGCGATACCATTCGTCCTCAAGCCTACCGAAGATTTATTGAGTCAAGGGGACGACCATTTAATTATTGTGACCCCTCACAACGAAGCAATTCGTTATGAGTTTTCGGTCGGGTTCGCGCGCTATTACCAGGAAAAGACCGGGCGCACGGTGAGTATTGACTGGCGAACCCCTGGCGGAACTTCGGAGATTACCATGTTTTTGGCGTCCGAATTTCAAACCGCCTTCCAGATTTATTGGCAACGAGAGATCGGAAAATCCTGGGGCTCGGATGCGGCCAGTGCACACGCCAATCATTCGATAAGCTTGGCCGCCCCCGGCGAGGAAGAGTCTTTTGAGCAAGAGGTGCGGCGCACATTTTTAGAGTCAGACATTGGGATCGGAATTGACCTGTTTTTTGGCGGCGGAAGTTTTGAATTTATCATTCAGTCCCGCGCGGGGCGGCTGGTGGATTCTGGAATACTGCAACGCCATCCGGATTGGTTTGGCCCACGCGGCATCCCGCAGCGACTCGGTGCGGAAGAGTTTTATGATGTGAACGGTACGTGGGTGGGCACCTGTCTATCCGCGTTTGGCATTTGCTACAACGAAGACGTGATTGCGCGGCTGGCCCTCCCTAAGGCCCCAGATCAGTGGAGCGACCTGGGTTCGCCGGAATTATTTGGGCAACTAGCGTTGGCTGATCCCACCAAGAGCGGATCTATAGCGAAGGCGTTTGAGATGCTCATTCAGCAACAAATGCAACGTCGCCTGGCCGCTGGTGCTTCGCCGGAGCAAGCCGCAGCCAAGGGTTGGGAAGATGGACTCCGCATCATTCAAAGGATGGGTGGCAACGCTCGTTATTTTACGGACTCAGCCTCAAAAATCGTTGTTGATGTGGCCTTAGGCGATGCTGGAGCTGGGATGTGCATCGATTTTTATGGACGGCAACAAAGCGAAGCGGTGGCCGACGAAACGGGCGAGTCCCGGATGAAATATCTAACCCCGCTCGGCGGCTCGTCGGTAGGCGTCGACCCCATCGGATTGCTGCGGGGCGCTCCGAACCGGGAAGTGGCCATTCACTTTATCGATTTTGTCATGTCTTTGGAAGGTCAAAAACTCTGGAATTTTGAGCCGGACAGCCCTGGCGGTCCACAGCGCTACGCCTTACGACGCCCACCCGTGCGACCCGAGCTATACTCAGCCGAGTTCAATCACTATCGATCAGATCCTCAGGTCATGCCGTACGACGAGGCTTTAACTTTTGACTATCGTCCGGAATGGACCGGTCCTTATTTTGGTGTGATTCGTTTCGTGATCCGCGCCATGTGCCTGGATCCTCATGATGAACTGAGAGCGGCTTGGAGAGCCTTGGTCGAAGCCGGCATGCCGGAGGAAGCGCTGGCTCGTTTTCATGATCTATCCCCGCTGGCCTACGAAGGGCTCCAGAAAGACATCCGAGAGGTATTGTCGCAGCGCGATCCTATCGCAGAAGTTCAATTAGCGAAAAAACTTTCTGATCACTTCCGGCAAGCATACCGTGACACCATTAAAATTTGCCAGGATTCCATGCTACCATAGCAGCAGTCGTTCATTATGTCCTCTGTCCAAATTATTCATGCTGACCCCTTCGCCGTCCGAGCTGCAAACCTGATTGAGGAGGCTTTGCAAGATAGTATCGCCGAGCGTGGGGTAGGAATCCTGAGCCTCTGCGGAGGTGGAACTCCAAAGCCCGTTTACCAGGAACTGTCACGGCGCGCATTACCTTGGGAACAAATCAAGCTCACCTTTGGTGATGAACGCTGTGTGCCTCCAGACCATCCGGATAGCAATTATCGCATGGTCCAGGAGACACTGCTCAACCACATTGAGATACCTACGTCCAACGTGCTGCGAATGAAAGGAGAGCTTGAACCCGAGGCTGCGGCGGAGGATTACAGTCAGGCACTGCAACAACTCGCCCCGGAGGGAGGAGTTCCTGTTCACGACGTCATCCTTCTTGGAATGGGTGGGGATGGTCACACCGCATCCCTGTTTCCTGATACCGCTGCTTTGCAAGAACAGGAAAAGCTCGTGGTTGCAAACTACGTGGCCAAGCTTGAGGCCTGGCGTTTAACCATGACCTATCCGCTAATCAATGCCGGACGAGAAGTGTTTTTCCTTGTGAACGACCACACAAAGCACTCTGTGGTTCGAGAGGTCATTGACCGGACCAAACCTCATCCGGCTGCAAAGATTGCACCGAGCAACGGCCAAGTGCTCTGGTTGCTAGGATACTCTATCTAGCCTATACCTGCTCCGACCGGTTGTTTTTGGAATAGGCCTAAACTACGCCCAGGAACTTCCTCGCCTCGGCAAAAGCGCGGAATTGGCAAAATTGCCCCGCTACGCTTTCTGCGAGATTCTGGCAGAGAGGAATCCACAGACGGTGTGGCGTAGGTCAGACCCAACTCTCCCCACTGCTAAAAGCGCCTTAACGATCGCAATCGGGTTTGGTGTAACAATACGCCCAAGCCATCAAGACGGCTTGAAATGGCAGGCGCACCCAGAGTGCTGCCGGAGGCAATTCAGGGAATGCGCTGGAATTCAACGCCATGTGGAGATTGGCCGGAAAGACCGCCACCAATAACGCTAGAAGACCCCACGCTGCGATTATTGACGTTTTACGAATGAGGAGGAGAACTCCCAAAAGCATTTCGGCAGCACCGCTGATGTAGACCAGTTCTCGATGCCACGGTAAAAAGGGCGGCATTATCCGTAGATAGAAGTCAGGGGAAATGAAGTGGTTTAGACCTGCTCCAATAAAGAGAAGTCCCAGCACTACTTTTAGGCCTGTTTTAATTCGTCTTAGCCACATATCGAGGTTCGATAGCAAACTGCCGCCTCAGAAGCATATTCCGGCCGCGTCAGAAAAGCATGCGGCTTTAATCAAGCCCGTTCAGTCGTCTTTGAAAAAGCGTTTTGCTTTTTCAAAGAACTTTTTGTGGAGCGGCGTGTTTTCGTCGGTGGAAAGTTCCGCGAATTCTTGAAGTTTCTTCTTTTGCTCCCCGCTCAGCTTGGTCGGAACTTCCACCTGAACACGCACGATCAGATCCCCGCTTTTGCCTCTTCGAATATCCGGAAGCCCTTTTCCGGCCAAACGCAACTGCGTGCCGCTCTGCATGCCGGGGGTGATTTTCACGCTGGCTCGGCCACTTAAGGTCGGCACGATCAGATCCCCACCCAGAGCCGCTGTGTGAAATGCCATCGGCACGTCACAAAAGAGACTGTTGCCGTCTCGCTCAAAAACCGGATGGTCCCGAATGTGGATCACAACGTAAAGATCGCCCGCAGGTCCGCCTTGGAATCCAGCTTCCCCATTGCCCACGGATCGGAGCCGCGCTCCGGTGTCCACGCCGGCAGGTATTTTTAGTTTAATCTTGGCACGTTTATCCACCCGGCCTTCTCCCTTGCATTTTTTGCAAGGATTTTCAATGATTGAGCCGGCGCCTCCACAGTTCGGACAGGTCTGTGCGACTTGAAAAAATCCTCGACTTGCCACCACTTGACCCTGGCCGTTGCACGTGGGGCAGGTGCGTTTTGTGGAACTGCCTTCTGCTCCGGATCCCTTGCAGGACTCACACACGTGGGGCTTCAAGACCTCAATTTCTTTTTCGACACCGTCGACCACATCCTCCAATTCAAGTTCGAGATCGTAGCGTAGATCTGAACCGCGGTTTCGACTCTCCCCGCGCCCACCTGAGCCGCCGAAGAATTGCTCAAAAATGCCTCCACTGCCTCCGGCACCGCCCATGCTCCCGAATACTTCTCGGAAGATGTCCATAGGATCGTGAAACTCGGTCGAAGAGGCGCGCCGGCCAGCGGCCGGGCCTCCTTGCTGAAAGGCGGCGTGGCCAAAGCGATCGTAGGCGGCCCGCTTTTCTGGATCACTCAGAGCCTCGTAGGCTTCGCCCAATTCCTTGAAACGCTCTTCGGCCGACGCGTCACCCGGATTCTTATCCGGATGATATTGCACTGCTTTTTTGCGGTAGGCTTTTTTCAGCTCTTCCGGGGTAGCCTCCCGAGCGACTCCTAAAATTTCGTAATAGTCCCGTGTGGTCGCCATAACTATTCTGCCGTGGGCTGACTTGCAACAAACACCGCTGCTGGACGAAGCAAGCGGTCGTGTAGGCGATAGCCGGGACGCATTTGTCGAAGAATTTTCCCGTCGCCCACTTCAGAGCTTTCTTCACGACCGAGGGCATCGTGGAGGTTTGGATCAAAATCATCGCCGGCTTGGCAATTGACCGGCTCAACCCCTTGCAAACGTAAAAATTCATGAAGTTGCTTCTCCACCATTTCCAGACCAAACACGATGGAGGTGGCTTCCTGGCCACTCCTGGCCGCTGAAAGTCCAAGGCCAAAGTTGTCAAGAACTGGAAGCAAATCTTCCAACAGATCGCGTCGACCGTATTTTGCGGTTTCTTCTTTCTCACGAGCGGCGCGCTTTTTAAAATTCTCAAGATCGGCTTGGGTGCGCAATGCGCGGTCGCGCCACTGCAAAAGCTGCTCTTCTAAGGAAGGTTGCTGTTCGGTTTCGTTTGTCTGTTCGTCTCCACCCTGGGATTCTTCCAAGGACCCGGAGGCTGCCTCAGTGTTGACGGCTTCTTCGGATGTAACAGGAACGTCGTGTTGATCAGATTGCATAGATGGTTGGCTGAAAAATATTCAATGCCAAGGGGGAAGTTTGGTGGGTGGACAGCATAGCGGAAGCAGCACGCTCTGCAAGGCCCGAATTCAGCGGCGTCGCCCCAAAACAGCATGCGTGATTTGCGTCAAGCCCGGCACGGCCAATCCTCAAGTTAGCGTCAAATCCTTAAATAAAGCTTTTGAACCACGGATGAGACCAATGAACACTGATGGGGAAGCTCTCCAAAACGCAGCCAAAGGAGCGGGGACTTTCCAGTCCCCGGCAAGGCGGGTTGGAAAACCCGCCCTCCTGTCTTGAAGAAAACTTTGGAGATGCTCAAGGTATGAGTGGCGGAGGGCCGAGGGCAGAAAGCAGAAGGAGAAATGAGGTCGGCCTCCCTACTTCATTCATCCTTCAAACTTCCCCACTTCTTCATTCATCCTTCAAACTTTCCTAAATAGCCATGACTCCCGAAAAATCCAAATCCCTTGAGTCCTGGATTTGGGACGCCGCCTGCTCCATCCGCGGGGCCAAGGACGCCGCGAAATACAAGGACTACATCCTGCCGCTCATCTTTACCAAGCGCCTTTGCGATGTCTTCGATGACGAGCTGAACCGCATCGCCAAAGCAGTAGGCTCGCGCAAAAAAGCCTTCCAGCTTGCCATGGCCGATCACAAACTCGTCCGCTTCTACCTGCCCCTGCTGCCGGACGATCCCGAGCAGCCCGTCTGGTCCGTCATCCGCAAGCTTTCCGACAAGATCGGCGAAGGCGTCACCACCCACCTGCGGGCCATCGCCCGGCGAAACCCGCTGCTGCAGGGCATCATCGACCGCGTGG
>DAIRSW010000045.1:0-19340 GCA_036804205.1 Verrucomicrobiia bacterium
CCTTCCACCAATTCACCGCCCCGCAAACTTTGTTTGGCTTCCTATCTGTCGTGCCGCGTGCCGGTTTCCGCTTCACGCATTACGACAAAAGCGGCTTTATCGAGGACATCGCTAGTCTAGGGATCACTGAAGCAGAGATGATGGCCGAAGACTTTGTTCCGCCAGTGCCAACCCTGATCAACCGCGGTTCACAGAGCCGCACCGTCTTTAATCTCGGCTTGGAAACATCCTTCAAGGTGTCAAACACCTGGGATCATGTTCAGTCACGTCGCTTGGGCCTCGATGGGTTACGCCATGTGGTGCAACCCTACAGCAACCTCTCGTATGTTTCCGATCCCGGAGTTGATCCTGAGGAGATTCTCCAATTCGATCGCTTGATTCCTTCCACCCAGCTGAATCCAATCGATTTTCCGCAGTTCACCACCATCGATTCTTTGGACAAATGGACCATCTGGCGTTTCGGAGTGCGCCAGGCCTTTCAAACTCGGCGCGGAGATTCCACCTTTGATTGGCTAACGCTCGACACCTACTTTGATGTGAATATCGACAATCCTTACGACGACAGCGACTTTTCCAACGTCTTTAATCGCCTTCGCTGGTCACCGGTACCATGGGTCACTCTCAACATGGACTCCCAGCTACCATTGCTCGCCACTGGCTTTACTGAGGTGAACACTTCACTCAACTTCATGCCTTGGGATGACATGCAATTGTCCATCGGGCATCGTTATTTGGATGGCAACCCCTTCTTCCGGGATAGTAATCTTGCTACGCTCGGAATTTACTACCGCATTAACGACAACTGGGCCTTCAGCATCTACGAACAGTACGAGTTCGACGACAGCACTCTTGAAACCCAGAGCTACACCTTGCACCGCGATCTCAGCAGTTGGGTCGCTTCGCTAGGAGCCGTGGTGCGCGAAGTCGGCGGAGAACAAGAGTTTGCTGTTTTGCTCACGTTCACTCTCAAGGATCTTCCGCAAGTTAGCTTCCCTATCGGGGTTGATAACACCGAAGGCTCGGACGGCCTGAGCGGCTTCCGTTATTAGTCGTTCAGCTTAAAAGGAAATCTTTCAAACGGCCCAAGCGAAATGCTTGGGCCGTTTTTTTATAACTCGAAAAGAATTGGCGCATCGGTTTCCTTGCTGCCGCTGAAAAAAGCGCTTTCCCCATCACAGCTTGCACCCATAGTAAGGCTATTTATGACCATCATACTGCCCGCTGCCGACCAATTCGATGCCGTGATTTTTGACCTTGATGGCACCCTCGCGCACACCATGCCCTTGCACTATCTCGCTTGGACTGCAGCGCTAACTCCGCACGGCATTCAATTTTCGGAAGATCAATACTACAGCCTCGCCGGCAGCGCTTCCAAAGCGATCGTTCATCAACTCTCCGAGGAACAGGGAATTCCTATTGATGTAGAGACTGTGGTCCGCACGAAAGAAGCCGCTTACCTGGACTTACTACCCCAAGTGCAGCCGATTGAACCCGTGTTGAACATTGCCCATGAACATCATGGAAAAATCCCTCTGGCGGTTGGCTCCGGCGGACGCCGAAGGCCGGTCGAAAACACCCTCAAAGCCATCAACGCACATCATCTTTTCCCGGTCATCGTCACCTCTGATGATGTCACCCATGGCAAACCGGCACCGGACACATTTCTCCGAGCAGCACAATTAATGGGGGTGGCACCGGAACGCACTGTGGTGGTCGAAGACGGGGCTCAAGGAATCGCCGCGGCACGCGCAGCCGGCATGATTCTCGTTGTGGTTGACACCCGCCACCTCCCTTTGAACTCTCCACTCTAGCGCCCTCAACTATGCGCAACGAGCATTATGAAGCCCTTCGCTTAGTCGAAGAGTGGTTGATTGAAAACGGTGCTCCCGGGCCAATCCACTTCTGGAACCCTCCCATGGAAGCCGGTCCGACTCTCGACCGCTTCGCCAAAGAGCAAGCAGTCGAGGCCTCGACCTATTGGGCGCCCACCCACGTTGCTCTGCAAGCATACATCCGATCCACCGCCTCAGCTCAAGGAACACTGGTTATTCTCGCCAGCCGCCAAAAAGCCGAAACGCTTGGCGCAGTGGCCTCGCTTCTCCAGCCCGGACATCAGCTTCTCATCCTAGCTGCGAGCAACGATTGGGGCAGTCATAGTTACCAAAAGCATCTTAAATCGGTCTGGCCGCAGCTGGAATCGCTATCCGGTCGCAAATGCCGCCTTTCCATTATCCGGCAGCCCGAGACCACCCACCCCAACCTGGCCACTTGGAGGGTCGACGCGCAGCCTTTTCTATTAAGCCAAGAACCAGAATGGTGGACACAAGCCGGAGTGTTCGGCTGGAAAAAACACGACGGCGGCTCCCTGCTCCTTGAAGAAACTTTGGCCACCGCTGATCTGCACGGGACCGTGGTAGATGCCGGTGCCGGCACTGGGTATCTTTCTCACGCCGTCCTTACGCATCACCAACCAACCGCAGTTTCTCTGGTGGAAGCCGACCTGCGTGCGGTAGAATGCGCACGGAAAAACCTCGCCGCCATCAGCACAGTTCCTTGCGAATTTATCTGGCACGATTTTCTCACCTGGCATCCTTCCCAGCCGGTGCAGCATGTCATCATGAATCCTCCTTTTCATCAAGGTCGTCGAGCTGACCGGGAATACGGACAGAGATTTCTTCTTCACGCGCACGAAATCCTCGCGCCCGGTGGCTCGCTCTGGGTGGTGGCTAACGCTTTTTTACCCTACGAAGCTTTGTTAAGAAATTCGTATGCAAGTCTCGAACCCGTGGTCCGCACCGAGAGTTACAAAGTGCTGCTGGCCCAAAAATCATGAGCACAAAAACCCAACGACGCATCGACCAATGGCTAACCAACCTTGGCTACTGTTCACGACGCGAAGCCCGCTACTGGGCCAGAGCCGGTCGCCTCAGCACCCCTGACGGCGTGATTAAGGATGTATCCCAAAGAGTAGCCGGCTCCGAACTTTTAGTTGATGGAGAACCTCTAGATCATCCGGACGGCTTACTCATCCTCATGCACAAACCGCTGGGCTTGGTCTGCTCGCACACCTCTCAGGAAGGCTCCACCGTCTATGATCTACTGCCGGACCGCTGGCGAAGTCGCAATCCGGCGGTCAACACCGTCGGTCGACTGGATAAAGACACCACCGGCGTCCTACTCTTCACCGACCTCCCGGGCCTCATTCAGCAACTCACCTCCCCGCGCTCCAAAGTTTCCAAAGTTTATCAGGCTCAACTCGATAAGCCGGCTGATTTGCCCCGCCTCACCGAAGCGTTCACCTCCGGCGAGCTCCTTCTCGAAGGGGAATCCAAACCCTGCGCTCCAGCGCAAATCCGCTCGCTCCCTGAGCGCGATCCGAGTTGGCTGGAAGTCACCATCATGGAAGGGCGCTACCATCAAGTGCGTCGCATGTTCGGCGCGTTCGAGTATGAAGTCATCACCTTGCATCGCCAGGCTTTCGGCCCCTGGACCGTCGCCCATCTTGACCAATCCAGCTACGAAGTGCTCCCGCCCGATTTCGACCTAGCCTTCGCCCGATGACGCACTGGAGCGCCTGGTCAGGCCGGAAATAGATCCGCTAGGAACGGCTGACCGCTCGTCGTGAAACGATCGCTTTAAACAGATTGCCTTCCCGATCATCGATGAGTTCAATATTTGGGTAAGCGCGCAATGCTCGGAGAAGGCCGCTGCCAAGACCACGATAGGGGAGCAACTTGGTAGCAAAGGATGCCAAAATCGGATTCCGTATGTTCGAGTTTCCCGCCTTGATGTTTTCTATGGTAAGATTGTTGGGTAGGTGACCAGGACTAATGATCTCGACGCGGTCGGCAAACACAAGCACCCGCACCGGGGCAGTGATGAAGTAGTCCCGGTGGATGAGGGCATTGGCCAGAAGCTCTTCCCAGACGATGCGGGGCACTTCTGGCTCCCCGAGTGAGTTCACCGATCGGCCATTTTGAGCTGTGCGTGTGTTCCCTTCCAAAAAACGGATCCCCTGCTCAAATATTTCGGAAATCTTCCCGGTGACGTCGCGGCTATCAAGGTAGCGTTCATCTTCGATGGCTACACCGGGAAATGCGACCGCCTTCACAATAAACGCAGGCATCCGGACTTCGGGTCGCTTGGCGAACAGCAGGGCACCAGCCAAATTCAGAGTTCCGGACTTCGCAAGGTTCATATTTTCCAACAGTTTGACGAGACTAATACCTCGCTGCTCAATGGTTTCTCCGGTCTTCTCCTCCAAATACCGGTCGAGAAAAAGGACGTCCACCTCCGCCGCATCCATCCCGGGGATCAGCGTTTCATCCGCATGGACGAGGCCCGATTCTTGGAAAATGCGCTGAATTTCCTCACGAGACGTTGCGCGACGCTTGTCCGCCCCGCTTTTCACCCAGATCACGCCATTTCGGTCCATGTAAGGTTTGCTAATGCCTTCGGAAATCGTGGCGACCAGAACGGTGCCGTTGGGATGCGAGATGTTTTCCGTAAGCGGATTCACCGCCGGGCGAACATTTTGCGACGCGGCGCCGGAGAGGAGTTGGTTGAGACGAGCAATGTCCTTGCCTGACAGTCCTCCGACCGAGCCATCGTCCCGGACACCGATGAAGATTTGCCCGCCTCTGGTGTTACTGAAAGCCACGATCTCGGCAGCCAAGGCATCCGCGTTGGTGAAGTCCGCTTTAAACTGGTGCCGGCTGTCCTCGCCCCGGCCGATGACTTCGATGAGTTCTTCTGTTTTCATAGATGATCACTCCGATTGCCGCCGCATTTAAACTCACGTACGGCTTTGGGCTGTGGGTGGAGATTAGCCCGCAGCCAATCCGCCCCCACCGGAAAGCAGTCCGATTGGTCCGGGAATTCGGCTTGAGCGACTTGATTCATGGCGATAGCGTAGCGCGGCAGCGGCGTTTCTGAAAGCTCAAACCTCTCCCTCCGTTTTGATCACGTCGAGGAGATCGCCCCATCTTCAGGGCGGTAGGCTCCCGGAGCGGTGATGGTGAGTTTGGACCTCAACCAAGATGGTTGATCCGCCAGATCGACGTGGCTTGATTGGCCATCCAATTTTGCCGCGCCGCGATCCGTTCAGGCGTCCAGTCAACGTTTTCATCCCCAAGTTTTTTCGTGATTTTGAAGTTGCTGCTGCGAAAAACGTCAACCTTTTCCTGGTAGGGTTTGTTGGCGAGATCACGGTTTATTCCTGATGCCAAAAGAGTCATGTTGCCCAGCCGATAGACCATGGCCTCGACTTCGTTGTCGGAAAAAGATCCCCATTCACTTTGGGGATTCTCGGGAAGAACATGCTCAAGGTTGAATGTGGATGCATCGAAGTCGAGTGGCGTTCCACTCAGTTTCTCTTCCAACTTACAGAGAATGTAGCGGACGATGCGCCGGTTACGAGATTGTGTTGTTCGGATGATTTTTTCAGCGAAGGCATCGGAAAAGTTCTTGTCGGCGGGATAAATTCCTGCCAGTGCCCGGATAATGTCCGATGCGTTGACCCCTGGATCGGAGGAGACTTTGGAGGCAATGGAATTGTAAGTTCGCTCCTGCTCATTGGTCGGCAGGTTGCCGATCACATTATACCGAAAGGAAATGACCGCACAGGCCCGGAGAATGGCTTCGAAATCCCGATCATCCAAGACGCGGTGGGCGGCAAGAAGCAGAGGAAAGGGCTGGCGCACACTGAACATACGGAGTTCCCTTGCATGCCTCTTGGCTTCAACCGACCATTCCGATGCTTCCGGCTGGGTCAAAGCCATATAAGTATCCACATCTTCTTCCATGCGTCGGATCAGCTCAAAAACTCCATCCCGGCTGCCAATGTGCCCGCGCACGGTTTTGAAAAGTTCCGTTTGGCGGACGAAGCTATTGCGGCTGTTCCAATGCACCCGGAGAAAATCCGGGAAGCTTTCACTGCCCAGTCGACCCACCATCTTCTCCCAGCGCGTCTCCAGAGTTACCATTTCATGCTCGTGTTGGTTTTCACGATGCAGAACAGAGAAGAGATAATTTTTAAGCAGATCGGTGGCCGACAGGCGGACTCCTCGGGCATTGAGCGTCTCGAAGACCTTGTAAGCGTTAAGCTCATCAGTAACCGTGATTACCGTGAAAAAAAGCTTGTCGCTCATCGATTCCACAAACTCGGCTAGTGACACGCCGGGCTCGGTGGAAGGCTTTACGATTTGGTCTTGGAGACGACGGTCGAACCACTCAAAAGCCTTGCGCAAGCTATGTTCCGAGGAGCGAAATCCCCGCACCGGCAAGTGTTCCAGGGGGACAAGATAAGTTTGATAATAATGATCGTTGTTACGGTTCAGAGTGAGTTTTGAGCGCGGCACCAGGGTGACCGGGTCGAGAAATCCGATATAAGTTTGGCGAATTTGATTCATCCGCTGGCGGTTGCGATCAGGGTCTTGGCCTGAGTCGATAAGGCGGGTGAGATTTTTGAGAATGGCCAGCACGATCAGGCTCAGGGTGGTCAGGCGTTGTTGGCCGTCGATGACATCGAAAGTCTTGTCGTCCTTGGTCTGGAGCACGAGGTAGCCCATATAATGAGCAGGTTCGCCGCCAGTGGAGATGGTGCCCTGGATGTCGACCCAAAGATCCTCCCATTCCTCCTCAGTCCAACTATAATCACGCTGAAAACGCGGCACACGATAGACAAGCCCGTTGCCCATTAGCTTACGGAAGTTGTCATTCTTGGTGTTGAAATTTGTCGCGGACATCAGCTTTTACTTTAAGGCCAATGGGCATTTAGTCGAGAAGGGATTGGGGCACGCCAAGGCACCTAGCAGACAAACTGACTTCGCTTTGCCCACACAGCGTCTGGACAATTCGAGGCTGGTTCTACAAAAAATGTGGCACCTTCCTCTCTGGGATTGGCCGACGCTAAGGCGCGAAGATCGGGAGGTAGGAAATGGCGGAGGACAAGCGCGTTGTCACAATCGGGAAAAACGGAGGCGCGGGAACTTCCCAAAGCCCCGGTGCGGAAAGAGGACATTGACATCGGGCAGAAACTTCATGGCAACCATTCTCCGGCCTGCTCCAGCAGTTCCGCCATCTCTTGATTGCTCAGCACCGGCAAATCATTCCCTTCGCTAACGCGCACCGGCGCTTCCGTCATGAGGCGTGGGGATCCGATAGAACCCGCGGAAGACCGACTCAGCACCAAGCGAAGCCCCTCGTTGACAAGATCCTTCATTTTCCGGTTCTCACTGGCTGCAAGGATTTTGGCCTGCCGATAAAGATCATCGGAAATATCCAAGGTTGTTTTCAACAATTTAAAGTACCAGAATTCTGGTATTCTGTCAGACTGAGAGAAATTGCTGTGTAGAAGGCCATTCTCTCAAACACTTAAGAGCAGTCCTGCATTCAATTACCCTGAATTCGCGGCCAGAATTTTGGCCTGACGATACAGGTCATTGAGACAGTTTCCTATTCAAACCAGCAAGGCTGCTTTGGGGGTGGGCGAAGGCGACCACTTCGGAGGCGCGGGAGAGGACGAAATGGTTGCGGGCATCGCAGGAATCTTTGGTGGGGCGACTGGGTTTACCCGGGGCGAAGGGAGTGAGGATGAGCAGCCGGCCTTCAGCTTCGGCAGGGTGGAGGAGCGTCGGCGTGCGCTTGGGCAGGTCACGGGCTGGTACCCAGATGATCTTCGCCCCGCGCCGGGCGAGGATGGCCAGCACATCTTTTTCGACCGGGGTATGGAAGCCGCTGATGACCGTGCCGCCTTCGTCACATTGCCGCCGCGCCCATTCGTAAAACTCCAGCACCTTGTCGCCGGGGCATTTCGTCGAGCAGAGAAAAGCCGTGGCCAGTTTGTTGAGCAGGGCTGGGTTGCCGCGATGGTAGAGGGTTTCCATTTCAATCCTGCTCCTCAGGGAAATGATCTCTGAGAAATGACACGAATTGTTGAAAAGACTCTACCGTGCAGCCCTTCAGACTTTCCCTTCCAGCCAAAAAGGCGAAAAGAGCGTTGGCCGGTGGAATAGCATAAACACTGAGGACTTCACGTAAGACTTCCTTGGGTCGAACCGCTTTTCCATTCGCATGCGTCCCTCCATTCCGCTCCAAAGCCGTCCGCAAATGAGTCTTCCATTCCGCCAATGCCGCACGATTCTTTCTCGCCCGTTCTTCCAAAAGTCGGTGCATGTGCGTGGAATCAAGCCGCAGCCAAGACTCCAACTCGGGCTCCGCGATCAGCACTTGGCAAGCAGATCGGTCCCAACCGGTGCTGACCATTTGCTGAAGAATGCTGTCATGGAAAGCTTGGACACCCCGCTCCTCCCATCCACTACCCTCGAAATCCTTGATGACCATGGCGTGTGTGTAAGCACCTAAAAACGGACGCAACAACTCAGCAGACTCCGGGCTGGAGTCATGGAGTGGATCAGGAACGCAACGCCAACGAATTGGCCGGATGCCGAGGCTTTTTGGGCGGGCCAGAATGGCATCAAGCGCTTGAGGCCAGGCGCTATCCGGACACAGAATGACCAATTCACCTTCCAACGCATTCATCAGCTAAGGATTCCGGCGGCATAAAGTTGAGAAAGTTGGATCCCACCTTTCCAGTTTTTGAGTTTTGGGTGGAGGTTGCCCGCAAGAATATCGGTCTGATCACCAGATTTTGAAAAGCAGAGCAATTGCTCCGGGGAAACCTGCGCCACAAGAACCGGTGAATGCGTTGCCACCAAGGCCTGACCTTCATCCAGGGCACTGAGAGATTGAAAGACCGCTTCGATAGCCTGTGGATGAATCCCGTTTTCGGGCTCCTCGATCAAATATACCGCACCCGGATTCTTAATGTAAGCCAGCAGGGTAAGCGCAAGCAGCCGCAAGGTGCCATCGGAGAGATGCCACGAATTAACCCGGTGACCGCTTTTATACTCAACGACCAGAAAGAGACTCCGTGTGGATTCAATTTCTTCCACTTCGATATCTTTAATTGGAAGAACCGTGCCCACATGATCCAGCCAGCCTGACCAGGAAGGCTTGTCTTTTTTCAGCTCGCGCAGAACTTGTGGAAGATTCGACCCATCCACCGCAAACCGCCGATCTTTCAGTGGTGACGCCGAAGCCTGCATCAATTCACTTCGCAGCATGATTCGCTGAACGCTCGTAATCAATTCTGATTTAAACCAGTTGGACAAAGGGAAACGCATCTCGTCCTCGGGGAGGGTGCTCAGAGCCGATTTGCCAGTGGGGTTCCGAATTTGCAGGTTAAATTTTGTTTTTTCGTCTTTAAAATATGCGTTTCCAAGGCGGGTCTTGCTCGCCGATTTTACCCAGCCTTTCGGAGTTTTGCCGGTCATCAATCGCCGATCAGGTCGGCTGCTTGACGGAAACAAGAGTTCCTGCTGAACAAGCTGATCCCTGGGGACGACATTGGATTTGGGAAGCAGCCAAAGATTTTCTCCCAATATTTTTGGGGGCTGGTCGGTATCCTCTGCCCAGCCGATCTCCACCTCGTAGCGCACAAAGTGGAAGGGTGACTCTTTTCCATTGGCTTGTGATTTGCGGATGGATTCCGGAATCCGCGCTTCCACCGCCCACTGAACCGACGATCCTTCTCCTTGGTGGAGCAGTTCGTTCAAGGATTCGGCACGGGAAACATCCCATACCGCATCAATGCCTTCCGCAGCATATGCCGCCAAAATACGGGGAACGTCCAAAAAGGTCGATTTGCCTGAGCCGTTCGGCCCGGTGATCACGTGAAATCCCCCGAGAACCTGTGAAATATTTTTCAGGCAGCGGAAATTTACGGCTTCAATTTTTGTGATCATGAGTAAACGGACTAGTTGGGCTGGCAGACCGCTTCCTCAAGCCCCTGTCAAATCAGCTTCCAAGGGGTTCGATTTCCGGTGTTGACTGACGCCCATGACGCTGAAGCCGATCACGTTGCCGTCGGCGTCAACCCGCTCCATGACCGCATCGTTGTTCGTCTCTTTTTCATACCCGGGCGCATCTGAGAAGCGGACTTCCAGAAAGTCCGCTTCCGCGTCGAACCATAGTTTTACTCTATCGGCCATAGGTCTTCTCCTGTTTTTGGTTTGTCGGTGAGGTAGGCGGTCACCACGAAGGCGTCGTCATCCAATTATTTTACGACAATGCACAGCCATTCGCCACCCACGATTGTCTGAGCGTAGAAATCGTAAAAGAGACGAACAGAGACGTCGGAGAGGGAACCGCGAACCAACTCCGGCTCGCGCAGCACCCGTTCGATTTCCGTTTCCATTCCGCGCATTTCGGGATGGTCGAGAATATGGGCAAGCCGCTCGTCCGTAAGCCGGACAGAACGACCAAAGCAGTCCAAGAGCCATCTCATTCCCCAGCCTCCGCCCGCCCGCTGCCCAGTCCCATCATGCGCACGACTTCTTCGATGGTTGCTTCTATTTTTGCCATAGAGCAGTTGGTTTTGGAGTAGGTCTTAAAAAATGCTTAGCCGAGATGATCAATTTCAACCTCGCCCCAATGCTGCTTCAGATACTCCGCCACTAGGCGGCGGTGGCAGTGGTGGGGCTTGTCCTCGCTGCACAAAAGGCAGCCGTCAGCGACAACGTCCTTGGCCACGCGGCATTCGATCTTCCGTTTCTCCATGAGGCCCATGAAACGTTTTTCATATTCGGACCAGTCGCCCTTGGCCTTTTTGTAGGCGTCGAGGATGTCCTGTGTGGGCGCAAGTTCAGGGAGATGCACATAGTCCATTTCGCAAATTTCTTTCAGGAAAAATTCCAGATCCTGCCGTTTGGCGAAACCGGCCAATTGCGAAACGTTGTTGAGGCGCACATCCACCACTCGCTTTGCGCCGGACTCTTTGAGCAGCCGGAAAAACTTTCGTGCGTCCTTCTTGGTGAAACCGATGGTATGAATTTTCATTTTCTCTCCTCTCGTAAGATCGTTGCCGCTTGTTTCTCATCCACGTAAGCCACTTTCGCCTCCTGCTTTTGCAATGCTTCCTTCAGAAGTTCTTCTTTGGAACGGAAGAGGTCGGTTTTCGGGACACCGGTCAGGCCGAGAAGTCGCTCCATGGCGTCCTCGTGGGATTCAAGGTGTCCTTCCGCGTGAATATGCATCACCTTTTGTCCTCGCTCCGCCAATGCTCTGGCCACCAACAGGGTGCGGTGGCAATCCAGGGGCTCTTTCTCCGCACACATCAGGGCCAAGCGAAAGCGATCCGATCCCCTCAATACCCTTTCAAGGCCAGCCTGAAACAGGGAAGTCTTCGCCAACCTAGAATATTGCACCCGGCCATGCTGGTAGCACGAGGGGTCATCGGATCGGGCGCCTAGCTCTTTTCCCAGAAAAGCGTAACTGATGCTGTGCTCTTTGAGAAACAGCTTCAAGGCTTGCTTGTTAAACTGCGGATTAAAGCGACTGAACGGCGAGGAGCGTACATCCGCCAACGCGGTGATGTCATGTCGTCGTAGCAATGAGAGAAAAGTCTCGGCGCTGTGCGTCGAGTGACCAATGGTGAAGATTAGGTTTGTATCGCTGCTCATTCTATATTATTCCGTCTCTCCTCTTTCGACGATAGCAGCAATCAGCTTATAGGCGAACCCCTCGTGGGGTTCGCCAAGACTGATGGTTAGGCAGCTTTCACCTAGCTGGTATTCGCCATCCGGTTTTTGCAAATGATGTCGTTCGTAAACCGGGTCTGTGACCCAAAGCCAGTATTGGGTGCCATTATGGATGAATTTCCCCTGCACTCGGCGTTTTGGGTTGTTGTAGGCTTCGCCGGGTCGGAATACTCGAATCGTTAGCTGTCTGACATGGATCAATCTCAGCGAACTGTCGAGGGCTTCTGCTTGAACCATGGCTACCCTATCGTTCAACCCACTATAGCTTCTTTGATTGTTCAGCCAAAGTGTGCCGTCTGGCTCGACGAAAGACTGCATCCCGGCCCAATCCATGCGGGTTCTTCTTTGCCAGTAAAAGTCTGGATCAAGCAGCCAGTTTTCTTTCTGAAAAAGGTGGGGCTGTGGCTGAATGAGCGGAACGTCGATTACGTCCAGAACACTGGGATCGCCCCCGTCGACATACTGCCGCTCCCGTTCTGAGACCTCCTGATGCTCCCGCTTGCTCACCGGCCGAATCCAAGCTCCGGGTGTTCCTCTACCAATCTCCTGCCCGGCGATACATCGCCCGCTCAGTTTTCGGGAGTTCGCTAAACAGAGAATCGTCTTGATAAAGTTTGGTTTGGGAATGCTATGGCTCATACCTTGCTCCGATAATACGGACGGTGTCCAGAGTGGAGAGTTTTTGGAGTGCGGCGAGGAGGGGGTGAGACCACCTGCTCGGCAGAATAGATCCACCGCAACAGATTGAAGCGAGCCATTCTCATTTTGGGGCCTTCACGTCGATTTCCTGAAAATACTCATTATGTAGGCTTTGGAAAGGCAGTTCAAACGCCGCTCCTAGATCGATCTATTAGCGCTGAGGAAATTACCACCTCTCCAGAACGACCCGTAGGCTCTTTGAGTTATGATCGAGAGCCACTAGGGAATGGGTGAGGCAGGGATTAGTTTGGCTTTCTGCGGTTCGTAGCGGAACTTGGCAAGGCTACCCTCCATCAACAAACGAACGGCTCTCTCAATCACAGCCAGCGGGACCAAAAACCATTCCCTCGGCTCAACTTGAAAACCGAATTGGTTCTTCAATTCCACATCCAATCGCGCCGTCGCAAAAAATTTGTGCAGCAAGCCTTCCAACTTGCTTCGGTTGACATTAGAAAGCTTAAAAGTCGCAACGATCTCGACCTCAGCCATTAAATAGGTGGGCTGCTTCGATGCCTGTGCGATCCTCGCTTTGAGATCGCCTCCCGTCACTCCAATCTTGTGCAATACGTCACGGTTTTGAGAGACGAATGGATGGTCCGATTTACTGCGCAACACATAAATGATCCCTGTGGGTAAATCACCCTCTTCTTCTTCATCAGAGAATAGCGGTCCATGACCGGGGTCGGTAATGCGACGACTGGTTTTGTCCTTGTTTAAAGCCCTTTGGAGCGATCTGAGGAGCAGGTCGCTTTCCATACCGTTGTCGTAAATCACCCTAAGCCTTCGATCAGGACGCCCGTGCTCGCTGACAAATTGTTCGCCCATATCCGCCACCAGAACCTTTTGCCCATCGAGAATAAATAAATCCCCCGTCTGCACGTTAGCATAATCTTTATACTTAAATGTCTTCCTTTTTCCGGTATCGAGTTCAAGCTGGGCCTGTTCAAACACCGGTCGGAACGCATCAAAATCGAGGCACGGATTGCGCTTGGCCACCTCCTCGGCCGCTCGAATTTCCTCGCGGGAACGCACATGTTTCAGCTGGGCTAAGTCACTTGCCCCGGCCACCTCACCCCTCAGCGCTGCTAAGACCTCCTCTTCGTCGGGTTCATCAGCCTCCGCAGTTTTGGTGTCGCATTCGGCCGGATCCTCTCGTAGGCGATTAGCGTCAAGCAGTCCAGCATTTGCCTCTAACAAGCCACGCGAATCTCTCCCATTCAAGACCGCCCTGCATTCTTCTGATGCGCGAATCTGGTCCAGTCGCACCGCGTAGAGACGCTCAAAGATATCCCGGTCTTCTCCGTGCTGGGGCATTCTGCCATGTTCGGCATAGAAACGTTCGATCTCCTCGAAACCCGCGATAATTCGCTGCTCCCTGGCTGGAGCGCCATCACCCTTCTCTCGTTGGGCGTATTCGCCCAGCTCGGCCCGCAGATCATCAAGGTCCAAGTCACTCATAGCGGCCCTCGTCTTTGAAGCGGACAAAAGCTGCCGCACCCTCGGCCATGCGCTTCTCCCAAGCATCGGGTGCGGTGATAGAAGGCAAGCGTCCGCGCTCCTTCTTGAACCGGTAGGCGCGAATAGCCAATGCTTTTGCCTCTTCCGGCGTCAGGTTGGTTCGTCTGGCGGCAATCACTTCTGCCACTTGCTTCAAGCGTTCTTCGCCCATGGATTTGGCCAGTATGGCGTAGGCTTCCCCGAAAGGATTGATGCGGTCGATCAAGTCGATGTCCAGTTCCGTGACACTCAAGGCAAACTTCCGAACGCCGACGAGGAGCGCGGTGTTTTTGGAGGCTTCTGCGCTGTTGTCCGTAAGTTGCTTCTTGGCCTCTTGCACCATGTTGAGCGCGGCAATGGCGTGCTGCCGGATGGCTTCCTGGTCTTCCTCGGCCAGATGTGGGTAGCTTTCTTTTACGATTTTGCCCATTCGCACTTGGGTCAATTCTTCGGGGACCATTTCTTTGTCAAACAACCCGCGTTCGATGGCTGGTCTATCCTGCACAAAAGCGGTGATCAGCTCATTCAAATCCTCCTGGCAAATCCGGGTTGCCTCCTCGCTCTTCGGCTCCGCCAGCCCCTTAATCTCCATCTCGATTTGTCCCGTCGTCGAGTTGTAGCCCACATTATTCCCACCCGGTTCATAACCATCAGGGCCGTAGTCGAAGCCGGGTGTGGGCTCGTTCTGAGGATGTTTCGGCTTAAATTCGAAGCGTGGCGCCAACACCTGTTCCATGAGCAAACTGGCCGCAATGGCCTTGAGCGTGTCATTCACCGCTTCGGTTACTGCCTGCTCGGCGGCGTCCGGCTCAGCAATCAGATTGGTGAAGCGAGCACGAAGTTTACCGGGAGCATCACGGGTAGCGCGTCCGATAATCTGCACGATCTCGGTGAGGCTGGACCGGTAACCAACCGTTAATGCATGTTCGCACCAGATCCAGTCAAAGCCCTCCTTGGCCATGCCCAGGGCAATAATGATGTCCACATGATCCCGGTTGTTTTTCTGTGTCGCATCACGAAGCGCGGCGGCGACCCGGTCGCGCTTGGCCGGGTCATCGTCCACTAGGTCGGCAATCTTGAGAAGGCGCCCCTCCTTGGCTTTCACCAGTTGGAAACCGGTTGTAGGATCAATACCCTGCCACTCGCCAAGTTGCTGCAGAATATGTTCCACCTCGCGGATTTTGTCCCCGAGACTTTCGCGCGAATTCACGTTGGGAATGTGAATGATGGTTTTCTCAGCGGGATCAAGCACCTTGAGAATTTCGTCTGTGTATTGACCGGCATAGAAATAATAACCGATATCGAGCTGCTTAAGGTATTGATAGCCGTTGAGCTGCTCGTAGTAAGTGTAGGTGACGGTCTCAAACTTCGACTCGTCCTCAGGGTGGAGCACGGCCTCGGCATCACCCCGGAAATAAGAACCGGTCATGGCCACGATGTGGCTTTTTTCTCGCATCATGAGCTGGCGAACGTGTTCCCCCAATCGGTTGTCTGGATTTGCTGAGATGTGATGGAACTCATCCACGGCGATGAGTCGCTCATCAAAAACCTCTGGGCCAAATTTTTCCATGGCAAAGCGGAAAGTGGCATGAGTGCACACCATAGTCTGGTCGGCGCTATTCAAGAAGGCACTAACCGAGTCGACCTTGCCTCCGTTCTCTGTGCCCGGTGCGTCGCAAAGATTCCATTTCGGCTCCACCCTCCAATCGGCCCAGAAGCCCCAGCGGCTGAGCGGTTCATCGCGGAAGCTTGCGCCAATGGTTTTCTCAGGCACCACAATGATCGCCTGTCTGATTCCCTGGTTCGTCAACTTATCGAGAGCCACAAACATAAGCGCCCGGCTTTTCCCTGAGGCCGGGGGTGATTTAATGAGCAGGTATTGCTCACCCCGCTTTAGCCAGACCCGCTCCTGCATCGGGCGCATGCCTAGCGTATTGGCGCGGGTGGAAGTGCCGTCCTGGGCGTAGCGGACAGAAACGGCTGGGATGGAATGAGGTGTCCTCATAGTGCGTGCCTTCGCTTGATTTTATGGTGATCTTGCCTGTTATTACTACGCATCCTGCGCTTCCTGAAAGGGATTAACCACTCGTACACCGTCATAAATCTGGCCGTTGCTCAAGTCTTCTGAATAAAGAACGGTGCATCCGAGTTCAATGGCCGCCGCAATGATGGCCGCGTCCCAATAAGACACGTGATGCCGAACAGCCAGACGCGTGGCCCGCATGACCAGCCCTGGAGTGATGGGCAAGGTAACTTTGCTTTCAAGCCAGGCGAGGTTTTCCAAAGCTACTTCCAGCGAGATACCTAGGCGGCCCCGCGTGTAGGCAACATGAAAATACTCCTGCATAACCTGAGCGGAAAACCCCAGATTGGGCTTATGTAAAAGGTTTAAGGCAACCCGGCGCTTCGGCTGGTCGTCGGGGTGTTGTGAACCGGCGTAGAGCAGAATGTTAGAGTCGATGAAGGATTGGGCGGTCATAGATTTCGTGACGGGAGGTTTTCCCCACAGGGTGCTCAGTGTTGCCACCCCTGGCAAAAGCCGCCACAAAAGCCTCTGTATCATCATCCTGGGCGGAGGGAGAATCGATTTGCTGCCTCAATCCATTAAGCACCAATTCTTTCAGCGTCGTCTTCCTCTGCGCCGCCACCACCTTGGCGCGGTGAAGCAATTCGTCGGGAAGGTCAATCGTGGTTTTCATCAGCAATAAATACGGTTGTATGGCTGTGTTGTCAACGCTTCCCTTGGTTCGTCGTGGCCCAGCGGACGTGCGAATTTAGCGCGGTTTACGAGAAAAAGATAAACTCGCTAAGACTAAAAAATCGATGCGCGATTTTGAAGAGCTCACGCTTTGAGGCATTGTGGGCGGAGCAGTTTTTCCACCCGCTTACGGTGTTCAACATCAAATTCATCTGGCACCAACTCGCCGTTCCTGACGTAAAACCGCATAGAGCCCCTGCAGGATACTCCTGAACGGCATGCGCGGAGGCCGAGCACGGCCGAGCCAAGAAACACATGCTCATTTCGCTGAATGCGGTTCCGTTCACAACAAAATGTCAATTGCGAGCAGGTTACATGGCTTCCTGCCCGTGCCAGAAGTTCTAGATACCCGGGACGCGGGTGGTGGTAGGGATTTGTGGTTCCAACGGAGATAAATGACCTCTCGGGACTGAGTGACTTCACGGACTCAATGAATTGACGGCGCATCTCGGCTGCTTTCTTTCCCGCTTTCTTGCGGACAGCTCTGCTGGGGAAATCCGTCGGGCCACCATGGTGGGGGCCACTCAGCAGCTGGGGAGATTGGTCTGCAAGTTTTTTACTTGTCACTAGGATTTCGAGATCCCCAGGCCACGCACACAGCCGAGCACCGTTGAGCTCCAGAACGATCAGTCCCGACGCCTGGTTTGGCCTACTTCCAGAGAGGGCGTTCATCTGCTCGGTGAAGCCTGGGTGCACGGCCTTCAAAACCGCCCCGATCTTTTGCTCCTGCCAGATTATGCTCCCGTCCTGCAAACCTTGGATTTTGAACCAATCTTCTGATTCGGCTGCTTCTGCCGCACGGAACGTCCTTTGGAACTGGGGAGTCTTTACCGAACGATCCATCAGCATCCACACGCGGCCAATCCTTCTTTTGTGCTCCGCGATAATTGCGGGCAGAGCACCTGCATGGTCGGCATCGTTATGGGTGAGTATAATGGCTTCTATCTGGGGCGGGGTTCGGCGCTCATTCAGCCAGTCCACCAACGGGCTTCCGATTGGCCCTACATCAATGATAAGGAGTCGCCCATCCGGCAATCGAATCGACGAACAGTCGCCCTGTCCTACATCCCAGAAATCGATCTGGACTTCCTCATTCTTCATCCGAGGAAGGTTAGCCGCTCAATACCAAGAACATCGTTGTTAAGCCCCAACTTCACATAAGCACCGAATTCATCCCCGGGCCTCAGCAGAGATAGAGTTCTAGCCAAAGTGGGCGAGATATTTTTTGTGGTGCCATCATGCCACTCCACACGACATTGGGGCGCAGAAGCAAGCAACTTTCCCTCCATGTAATGGGGTGCCGCCCGGTCCACGCAAAAGGCCTGAAAATCCACTTCATCCAAAAGCGACAACCAGCCGGCTTGTTCCTGCTCGGAGAGGACCCCTGCATCAGCCTTGCTGAAAAGTTCTAGAAACCTCCTGGCCATTTCGCGAGGGAGGTCTTCCGCTTGGGTAGCAGGAAGTCGAACATCCCAATTAAGAACTTCGCATTCACCCGTTTCAGGGTCCAACGCCACGTGGGGTGTGCGGATCAAGCGGAGCAAGAGGTGCCCACCTTCAACGGGCAATACCGTTCTGCGGAAAGAAAAAACCGTGCGTTTACGAACACCAGGATGTTGGCGGGCCACCATTTCGCGATGGGCCGGTTGAGCGTGAGACTCGGCTGCGCGCAAATCGTAATCTAAGGCGGGTGCAGCGGGTGTGAGAATCATTATGTGGCGGGATTAAACGAGGATTTGGCTTCTTCTGTGAATACTAACTCAAACCTTTTCACAATATGCTCGTGAGCTTGATCAAGCAAGCCCATTATCCGCTCCGCTCCTGCGGCACTATCCACAGGAATCTGAACCACAAAATCCAGCAATACCACACGGCCCAAGTCGGCATGGAGAAAGTCCTTGACCGTTAATTGGAGTGTTGAATCCGGAGGACTCGGCAATTTGACCGTAGCCGTACAATCCAAGGGGGGGATGAGCCGCTCGTGCTCGCCCGGGATTCGGGCGAAAACGGTGATCACTTTCCCCAGCAACAAATTACCTGCCTTATCATAAAATGACGGCACCGTCTGGTTGGAGAGCGCGTTCACGTAGTGAAGCGTAATCCGATGGACTTTCTCCACTCCAAAATGCTGCAGCCAGCGTGGCAGCCATTTGGCGAATTCCTCATACAGGTGAGTGTAACGTCGTGATTGACCTTGGGCCGGGTTGGAGTGCATGTTCATGGTGAACTGCCCTGCTGGACAGCGAATGCTCAAATCGAACCCCTCTTTGCTCGATTTTCGAGAAAACCGAGGAGTGATTTTCAAGATCGGTTCGGTGGTGTCGAAAACCGGAATTTTTTCCTCTGTTACTTCACGGAAGTTGATCAGCCATTCCTTGAGTGGCTCAGCAATTGGAAAGTCTTCCCGCACCATATTCTGCCAATCTTCCAATAGAGATTCAAAAGTCTCCTCCGACATCTCGCAGTAAACACTTGCCACCCGCTCAATGATCGGTGGGTTTAAGTAATAGGGTGGTTGAGTCATAAAAAAGCTCGTTGAAGTGATTGCCAATTCGGGACTTTATCCAAGGTATTCCTCACATGCGAAACAGGGATTGCGAGAATAAAGTAACTGTTGGGGTGGTCGATCTGCGGATTCATTGTCGCCCCTGTCTCGCTATGTTTCCTCGTCCGCGGCTTTGCGGCTTCGTCTGAGTCATCTGGGTGTAGAGTTCGAAGAGTTTTTCCAGGCGTTCGGTGTCGTTTTTGAAGCGGCGGCCGAGGTAGATGCGCTCCAGGGTCTCGTC
>DAIRSW010000046.1:0-18761 GCA_036804205.1 Verrucomicrobiia bacterium
GCGTGCCTTGATGACGGCATCGAGAGTATCTTTTTCATGCGCCATGTAGCCCTTGGCGGTTTCGACCAAATTCGGAATGAGGTCGTAGCGACGTTTCAGTTGAACCTCGATTTGGGCAAAGGCATTTTTGAAGCGGTTACGCAGAGTAACCAGATTGTTGTAGATGCCAATGATGAAGACAACAATGAGGAGCAGAATGCCGCCGACGACAGCGAGAGGAATGAGAAAGTCCATAACTCTCTGTTTATCGGGAAAGCGTGGGTTTTAGCAAGAAAAAAATGTGCGGGCGGCTAAGTCTCTCGGGAGGTTCAACTAAGCCAAACCTCACATTGCAAGGTGAGCGCCCTGCTATTCTGCGGTCAGGCCTTCGGGGTAAAAGGCTGGGCGATCGCTGAATTCTCGTGATTCTTCCAGACTTAGAATGGGATTGTGGTGTTCAATTCCGGCAAACCCAGTAATAATCTCAAAGAACTTGGTCGCGTGAAAGGGTTTAGCGAATTGTTGGGCTCCTGCCCCCAAGGCCATGAACATGGCCGGCTCAGAAGTATGCGAAGTGCCGGTCCATCCGATGCCTGTGTGGTTGCCTAAAGCTTGCCCCAGCACGCCAAAGGAATTGCGGTGCTGAGCACTCCAGTCGTGCGGGCCCTCAGGATTCATAAGATTTTCCGCGACTTCACGAGCCGCCGCTGGAGAAATTTGAATCCCACCAGACACTTCGGCCATCTCCTCGATCACCTGCTCCGGGGCAAACGCCGCGTCAAGGCTTGCTCGATACCGCAAGCGGGCGCGGGCCGCCATTACGCTAGACTGAAATCCCAGGAGCTTATGGAAGCAATCCGCGCTGTTGTCGTAGCGCGTACCCATGCCATTGAGCACCGGCCCTGCATTGCCATGATCCGTCGACACAACCACGAGCACGTCGTCGCGCTCCGATGCCCAAGCAAGAGTCGTAGCAACCGCGTCGTCAAACGCCAGTTGATCCCAAAGAAGAGCGGCGCTGTCGTTGGCATGAGCGGCGTGATCCACCCGCGCCGCTTCCACCATGAGAAATGAGCCTCCTTGGTTGTGACCCACGGCGTCGAGAGCAAACAAGGTCATCTCGGCGAGCGTCGGGATGCGCTCTTGCAGGTTTGGTTGCTTCCGCTGATCAATGCTCATTGGCAGGTGATCACTGGAAAATAAGCCGAGAATTTGGGTTTGCGGGCGCATCTCCAAAAACTGTTGCCGATTGGTAACGACAGTGTAGCCGGCTTCGCCGTAGTGACTGAGCAGATCAACTTGATCCGGTCGGTTGCTCGACTCAAAATGGAACCGGCCACCGCCCAAAAGAAGATCGACCTTGTTCTCAAGGTACTGCTGCGCGATTTGAGCCTCTTGGTTTCGAAAGGGCACAGCCGAGGCAAAACCCGCCGGGGTAGCATGGGTAATCCTCGCAGTGCTGACCAAACCAACCTTGCGTCCGGCATCGCGTAGCAACTCGCCCAAGTGCTTCAGCCTTTGCCCATTGGCGAGAGTATTTACCGCACTGGTCATAAGCTTGACCCCCGAGCCCCAACAGGACGCAGCTGCGGCAGAGTCGGGAACGGGCGTGTTAAGTGCACTCATATCCATCACCGAATGAATCACACCCGGCGTGCGCATCATCTCATACCAGCTAGTGCCGCGTCCTCGGGCAAGCTGCGAGAATTGCTCAGCCAAACCTGGAACACCACAGCTCATGCCGTCGGAGACTAAAAATATGACGTGTTTTGGTTGTTTTGTCGTTTCGGATGCCTGAGCCAAACGCGGGGCGATAAGGGTCGCGCCTGATCCAAGAACAGCGAGTTTTAAAAGGTGCCGACGATTCATACTGATACAGCTGCTAGCACTTGTTTTTCGAGCTGTCATGCAACAAGTTTGTTGCATTTCTCGCCAGTCGATCCGCCTACGACTTACGTGGGACCACGATTGCAGGCCAAAATGCGCTCCACATATTTAGCCAACATATCAAACTCCACATTGACCCGGTCGTTCGACTCCAGCTGTCCAAGATTGGTGACCTTGGCTGTGTGGGGGATGATCCACATGACACAGCTTTTTGGTAAGACCTCAGCGACGGTGAGGCTCACTCCATTAATGGCAATCGATCCTTTATAGGCGACATAATGGGCAAACTCTTCCAGCAAGCTGACTTCCAAACGCGTGTCGGCTCCCTTCTTAATCCGAGAGATCACCGGCACGGTGCAATCCACGTGGCCCTGGACAAAATGACCGCCCAGTCGGCTCCCGGCTGACAAGGCTCTTTCTAGGTTCACAGGATCGTTTTTACGTAACGAACCGAGATTGGTGCGATCAAGGGTTTCTTGCAGCAGGTCGAAGGTCAGACTTCCCTCGCGGGAGTGGGCCAGAGTTAAGCAACACCCGTTGATCGAAATGCTTTCCCCGATGGTAAGTGCACCTCGAAATGCAGGGCACGAAATCGTGAGTTGCACTTTTTTGTCTTTGGCTCGAAGCCAAATCACCTCACCCTGAGTTTCTACCAGTCCGGTGAACATGCGTTAATCCGTTTTCCCTTCAAGCTTACCGGACTCTCGATGCTCTTTCAGCTCATCCGCGATGGTTGCGTCCCAGGTGGGCTCCCCATGTTGATGCGCGACGCGTGTCAAAAGATGGGCTGCCACTGGTGCGGTAAGAAAGATAAAAATAAGAATAGCTAGGGCCTTCACCGCCAAAAAGAAGCTTGGTTGCTCGATGATAAGAGCGATGAGCATCAGCCCTAAACCCAGGGTGGCCGCTTTACTAGCGGCGTGGACGCGACTGTAAAAGTCTGGAAAACGCCACACGCCTAAGGCCGCTACCAAGATAAAAAAAGCTCCCGAAAGAAGGAATGGAATAGAAAACACGTTATTCATCGTCGTCAGGGCTTCGACCTTCAATATAGCGAGCGAAGGCGATGGTTCCAAAAAATTGAATGATGGCCAAGACCAGGACCACGTCCAGGAGCGTCAAAGTATCGGTAATGAAGATGGCTAAAATCAGTAGGGACGCAATCACCAAACCCACCAAATCCAGGGCGATGACGCGATCGGGCAAGCGGGGACCAATCATAAGACGCCTGATGCCCATGGCTAATGAGAATAAAATGAAAATGCTACTGACAAGAATCGGCCAAACCATGAGATTAAAAAAGAGAAACGATCATCGGAAGATTCGTAAAACCCTTCGTTCCAAATTGTTTTTTATTTCAGCGCGCAACGCATCGCAATCGGTCACATACAAGCCGTGCACGTAAAGATATTTACGATCTTGCGAGATATCAACGCTTAAGGACCCGGGCGTCATGGTGATTAAATTCGCGAGAATCAAACACTCCATATCGGTCTTAGCATCGAGGGGAATGGCCACGAAAGCCGGGCTCATGCTGAACTTGGGCCACAAAGCATCCCGTGCGACCCGGATATTCGATTTAACAACTTCGACAGCGTAGATGCCGAGAAAAGAAATGACGTACCACGTCTTCAGCAAAATGCGTCGTGCTACACTATTGAAGGATTGCTTGGACATAGGCCTCCGGGTTCAAAAGTTGCTGTGCTGCCACCTGCATGATCTCCCAAATTGGGCCAACCAACAGCCCCATCAATACAGCAAGAGAGGTCATAATGACAATGGGCACCCACATCAGCACAGGCAGTTTAAGTTTGCCGGTGGGCAGGGGGTTGTTTTCCGGGGCAGCTTTTAAAAACGACTCCGCCCAAATCTTTATCATGGAGAACAGCGTGAGCATCCCCACGGCCAGGGCAAAAAACACGGAAACGAAAGCGCCTTCCTCCAGGGCGGCTTTTACGAGCAAAAATTTCGCAAAAAATCCGGATAAAGGAGGAATGCCGGCCAGCGCCAGCGCAGAAAGCAAAAACAAGATACTTAACGCCGGCAGCCTACGGTAAAGTCCTCCAAGCCGAGCCAAATCACTGGTGCCTTGCAAGCGCTCCACAGCCCCGCTCACTAGGAAGAGATTCATTTTGGCCACGATATTGTGCACAAGATAAAATATCCCAGCCGCAATAGCCGCTTCCGTGAAGAGTGCCAAACCGAGGGTCATGTAGCCAATCTGACTAATGATGTGAAAAGCCAAGATTTTTCTGAAATCGAATAAGCCCGCCGCCCCAAGCACCCCGGTTACCATGGTAATGATGGATATCACCAACAACCAAGACTGAACAAACGTTCCTTCAAGAGGGAAAAGCAAGGTAAACACTCGAAACAGCGCGTAGACTCCCACCTTGGATAACAGCCCAGCAAAAATGGCCGTCACCGCCGGCGGGGGAGTGTGATAGGACTCAGGTAACCAGGCGAAAAGTGGAAACAAGCCGGCTTTGATCGCAAAACTAACGAACAAAAGCATGCCCGCAGGCAAAGCTTGAGAAAAAACATCCGGGTCCTGGAGAATCAAATGCATGTCGGCCATGTTGAGGGTCCCAAACTGGCCGTAGAGCAAAGCTACGCCGATCAAGAAGACAGCAGATGACAAAAAGTTGAGGGTCAGATACTTTAAGGCCCCTTGAATCTGGCCTTTATCTCCTCCTAAAGCCAAAAGCACAAACGAGGCCATCAACATAACTTCAAACCAAACAAACAGGTTAAAAAGGTCCGACGTCAGAAAGGCTCCGCAAACGCCCATCAGCAAAAATTGGAAAAGCGGGTGATACCCAAAGCGCACTCTTTCCGGATCCACACTGGCTTTTGAATAAATAGCGACCATCAGCCCGGCCATGGACGCAATCAAAACCATCACCGCACTTAGCATGTCGGCAGCTAAAGCAATGCCGAAAGGTGCCGACCAGCCCCCCATCGCCAAGGCCTGTGGTCCGTTGGCATTGATCTCAATAAACAAAAAAACCGCGGCCACGAAAAGCGCAGCGGAGCCCCCGACATTCACCAAAGCTTGCCGACGCGGATGCCGCCCGGTCATGATCAACATGGCACCGGCGGTCAAGAGGGGCAGGAGGATTGGCAAGACAAGTATATTCATTCGCTGTCCCTGTAAGCGTTAAGATCATCCGAATCGATTTCCTGGTGCGCCCGATGCACCAAAGCAATGGTGAAACCGATCACAGCAAAGGCGATGACGATGGCGGTAAGAATCAGTGCCTGCGGCAGTGGATCGGCATACGGCTGCTGAAGCGGTTGGTCGAGGTCTTTCAGATACGGTGCCTCTCCGGTGCTCACTCCGGCTGCCACAAAGATTAAGAGATTCATTGCTTGTCCCAGAATGGCTAGGCCCAAAATGAGTTTCACTAGACTCCGTCGAAGAATCAGATAAACAGCTACGGCAAACAGCCCACCAACTAATAGGGAAAGGACCAGTTCCATCTTATTCTTCCTCCTGTAGGCTGAAGACCATGATGATGGCCGAGCCGATCACAGTCAAATAAACGCCGATATCAAAAACGAGAGGCGTACCGAGTTTCAGATCGTCCACCACAGCTGTGGGGATGGAGAAAGGTAACCACAAAGCTTGCATAGCTGGCAAATTGATAAGCATCGCAGGCACCATACTAAGGCCGGCCACGATGAGACCGAGCGCAATGAGCTTCTCCGGTCGCACCCGCAGCCGTGTTTGCGCTGCCGTGAGTCCGTAAGTCAGCCCGTAGAGAACAAAAGCCGAGGCCGCAACCAGGCCTCCGATAAATCCACCGCCAGGCAAGTTGTGACCACGCAAAAGCAGAAAAACCGAAAGCCCCAGTTGCAAAGGAAAGATGAGCTGGGTAGCTGCCTGAAGTAGAATCGAAGGTCTCATAAGACTCCTTTCTTTTGATCCAAATCCTTAATGGCAGCGTGTGTATCGCCCATCTTTAACTCGCCATCAACCGGCTTGGCCTCGGACGACCTTAAAGGACGCAACTTTAACAATGCATACACCCCGATCCCTGCGATCCCCAATACTGTGACCTCACCTAAGGTATCCAAAGCCCTAAAATCAACCAAGATCACATTGACCAGGTTTTTGCCGTAGCCAGCTGCGACATTTTCCATATACCACTCAGACACAGCCGGGCGAGGATGATTGTCCACCGCGCGGAGGACCAAAAGTGTCATAAGTGCTCCGAATCCGGTCGCCAAGGCGGCGTCGTGAATTCGGGTGCGCGGTCGAGAAAACACCGCAAACTTGGGCAGGTGATAAAGTATAATGATAAACAAAAGCAAGCTAAGCGTCTCCACCAGCACCTGGGTGATGGCTAGATCAGGAGCTCCGTAGTAGGCAAAAATTCCGGCGACACCAAAACCAACAACCCCCATCGCAGCCACTGCAGTGAGCCGGGAGCGAGCAAGCGCAACGATCATAGCGGCCACCATCATTAGAGCCGAGAGCACCACCATTTCCCACTGAATCGGCAGTTCGTAAGTCAGCACAAAACCCAGGTCAGAAATCGCTATGGCCAACAACGGAAAAAATATGCAGGCAGCAATAAGAATTAGAAGGTAATTCCGAAGGTAACCGTTCTGAAGCAGCCGGGTCTGCCACTTGGCAAAACCAATGAGTCCACTCATGGACCGCTCGTAGATGGCTTCTGGCCCCCACATGACAAGAGGTCCGGTGTGCGTGCGAACCATGCGCCCATGGTGGCGCAAAAAGAAAAGCAACAACCCAACTGCCAGGGTGATGCCGCTTAAGGCCAGCACAAAGTTAAATCCATGCCACAGTTTGAGAGTGATCACATACTCCGCACCAAGAGTTGCTGAGACCGCGTAGGTCATGAGGTGTCCTATCGATTCCTGTGGGAAAGCCCCAAAGGCGAGTGATAGGATAGCCAGGACGACCGGACCAGCACACATGCCCCACGGCGCCTCATGCGGTTTCTTCGGAGTATTAAGTTGTTTACCAAAAAATGGCCGAATTCCCACGGTAATCGCGACAGAAATCATCAAGGCATTGGCGGTGAGCGCGAGCCAGACCAGCCAAGCGGTGTTCTCCGGGGAGGCCACTTGCGCATCGTACACCACTTCTTTTCCAAGAAACCCGAGCAGCGGCGGAATGCCACTCATAGAAAGGGCTGAGAGCATTGCGGCAAGACCGGTGAAGGGCATGAGCTTAAACAAACCACTCAAATCCCGAACATCCCGAGAGCCGGTCTCATGATCCAAAGACCCGGCCACCATAAACAATGCGCCTTTATACAAAGCGTGCCCGAGCAAGAACACCAGCGCCGCTTTGAGCGCTAGCTCGGTGCCAATGCCCAGCAGCATGACGCAAATCCCCAGCGATGCCACGGTGGTGTAGGCCAAAAGGCGCTTAAGGTCTGTCTGAGGCCATGCCAAGATCGCTCCGGTAAGCATGGTTAACGCACCAAAGCCGGTCACCACCACCGTCCAAACCTCCGTGCCGCTCAAGCCAGGATGAATGCGTGCTAATAAAAACACTCCAGCTTTCACCATCGTGGCCGAGTGCAAATAAGCACTGACCGGAGTGGGTGCAGCCATGGCACCGGGAAGCCAAAAATGGAAAGGCACTTGAGCAGACTTTGTGAATGCTCCTAACAAAAACAAAATGAGCACTGGTAAATACGCCGAATGCTCGCGCACATCGATCTCACCCGAAATCAGTTCGCTCACGCTGGTGATTCCGGTCGTGATTTGCAGGAGCACAATGCCCGCCAGTAAACATAGGCCCCCGGCTCCGGTGATGATTAACGCCTGCAACGCGGCTGATCGAGATTCTTTCTTTTGATGATCAAAACTAATCAGCAAATAAGACGAAATGCTGGTGAGCTCCCAAAAGATGAACAAGACCAGGAGGTTATCCGCTGAGCATAGACCCAGCATCGCGCCCATAAACAAAAGCAGGCAGGGATAAAAGCGTTCGGCTTTTTTGAGATCGTGAAAGTAAGAGCCCGCGTAGATTAAAATAAATGCGCCAATCCCACTAATGATGAGTAAAAACAGCAGCGAAAGGCCATCGGCACGAAAGCTCAGCTCCAAGCCAAGCATGGCAGCCCAATCCCACGCCACAGTGTGGACTCCCTGCTCCGGCAGCTCGCTGACCATCGTCAAATACCGCGCAAAAAGTCCCAGCGGCAACAGGGCAAACACCCAACCGGCAGCCCCGCGTAGCCACCGCATCAAGAATGGTGCTAGGGCGGCCAAGCCAAAAACTGCGAGAACTTCAAAGAGCATAGATCAATAGTATCGAATCAGAATGAACGGAAGGCCCAAATTTTTGAGCGAGTGATTCATAGGAGGAAAGCCCAAGCTTTGCAAGCGGTATCGCCCTGGAATGAGCAAGAAATCCTCAAACTTCAAGCCTTTTCTTCCATCACTGGAGCTAGGATGGCGCTGTCCATGCCATGAACGAATTTTTTATCCGCAGGCACTAAAGTCGCCAAGACCCCTCCCAACTGCACCCCTGATTCGGCAGCGAAATAGTAGGGGCACAAGCGCACCCGATTCATTCGGCGTCGCCAAGCGCTCTCGGCCTCATCCCAGTAACCGGCCTCCACCAAACTTGGCTCAAAATATTCCTGCAAAATCCATGGCTGCCCCCGGTCAAAATCGGCCAGGGCGTTTTGCAATCCTTCGCGCCAAGCTTGTTGACTCACATCCGGCCCGATTAAGACACCACGACTTCCCCAGGCCTGTTCAGAAAACCCGCTAATTTTAATGACGTAGCTTCGTTCCTTTTGACTGAACTGCCCAAGTTCTTCCCAGCTGTGAACATCCACCCGCGGATAGACCGCTTGATGTGGAATCGGCTCGGGATCCAGTGACCAGGAAAATGGAATAATCTCTCTCAACAAACGATCATAAGCACTGCCCAACTCACGCACCCAGTATTCGCGAAGTGGCCGCGACCAAAATAAAGCAAGCCAAAGTTTTTCCTCCAGAAATGCCTTCGCAGGCGGAGTCATTTGCAGATCGCTTTCGATCATCGTCCGAGCTTCAGGAATGGCGGCGTGATCGAACAACTCAAAAAAACGGTAGATTGCAACACCCCTCGGACCATCCTCGGCCGACCGCACTTCTCCGACGCTATTCAGACCTTCAGACTTGAGCAGGGCCAGCAGCCACTCCATTTCCGGACGGTAATCCTCGGCTTCCACCGACACCAAGACATCACGCCCACCAGCCACCTCAGCGAATCCTTTGGCCATGCCGAGCCCCCCGCCCAAAACAGGTTGATCCGGACCATCATAGGCGTGAGCCAAGGCCGCAGTTAAACCAATCCCGCCCGGCAAGTTATCAATCTCGGTTAACCGCAACCCGTGTTCGGTGATCAAGAGATCCGGACGAATCACCACGGGCAGTTCGCCAATAAGCTCAAGCTTTCGCCCCGCTTCGACTAGCCAGCTAGGCTTGCCGCGATCCAGAAGCTCATGAATCCAAGGCGGCGCGGAGCCTTTGACCGAACGTCGATACAAAAGGTTGCAGGCAGACTGAAATTTCCACAACACATGTCCGAGGCGCTCCAAAGTTTGGATCGTCTTTTCTGGCAGCGCCAGAGGTGCTTCAGCAAGATACCAAGGCCGGTTGGCGGTCAAAGTCAACGGGAGGGCTTCCCGGAGTTTCTGAGGATCAGGACGCATAAGCTTAGGTCGATGCCAAAAGCCGAAGCGCGTCACGCACCAACTCGGAGCTATCTTCGCCCGGTTGATCGCGCTTATCCATCACGGATTTTAATGCTTTCTGGGCTTCGACCTGGCGGTAACCCAAGGAAATGAGTGCCATCACCGCATCCGAGAAAGCTTGATCCGCCTGGCTCGGTTGGGACGAGGCCGCCTGCCATGCTTCGGTGACTCCAATTCGGTCTTTCAATTCCAGGACGATTCTTTCGGCAGTTTTTTTTCCTAAACCACTGATTTTTGCGAGCGAAGCCACGTCCTCCTCCACCACCGCCACTTTAAAACGAGGCACGCTCATTCCACTCAAAATCGCCAAAGCCAACTTTGGCCCAACCCCAGTCACCCGTTGAATGAGCAACTGAAAAAGGTCTTTTTCCTCAAGACTCATGAACCCAAATAAAAGATGCGCGTCTTCCCTCACTACAAGATGCGTCAACAGGCACACCTCCTGCCCAGCGGGTGGCAAACGATCGTAACTCGATAGTGGAATTTCTACCTGATACCCGATACCATGCACTTCCACCACCACCCGTGTTGGCAACGCTTCGTGCAGCACGCCTTTTAAAAAGCAAATCATGGCAAACATTTACCCAAACCTCGAACCAAGAGCAACGGCTCACCCGATAAAATCTTCCTTTCATGCGGGGATATTTCGCGTCGCCATTCTCAGTATATTCCTGACTCTCCTTGCTTGTGGCGCGGAATCTTCCGAGGAGATCACCCCAAACAGCGAGCCTGAGAAGCCTCAAGCCCCCGAAGAAACCCCGGTTGCAAAACCCATTGAGCCCGAGGCAACACCTAGCTCGCTGTCCGCAAGAACTGCCACACTTTTGCCTGAACCTGATTTCATGCGGCATCCCGGCGCTCGCCCACTTGCCAATGCCGAAGAAACCGTAGTGGCCGCCTTTGAGATTTCTACGCAGGATGGTATTCTGATGGCGACTGCAGAGGCCCTGAGCGAAAACGAATGGGAGCGCGCCGAACAAAATTCTGCCGAACAAGCGCGGCTTCTTCTTACGCAGGAGAACATTTTCCATCGCCACCGTGGCCCCGGCGAGGTGCTCGAATACATCTGGGTCGAATCGCATGAGCCACCGGCGGCCTTGCTCCTTTTTGCAGGCGACGCATTGCTCCAGCAGTTTGCCGATGAACTTGGAGAAAGCATTCACATGGTGATTCCTACCCGCTACCGGGTCTACCTCTTCCCGGGTGTTGCGGGCAAAACCGAGTTTTATGCTCCCCGCTTTCTCAACGCCCATCGTGATGCGGTGTATCCGGTTAGCCTGGAACTCTTTGAACTGAGTCAGGATGGCTTGCAAGCCGTCGGAACTTTCAACCCCTTTAGTGCGGCGCTTGAGTAACGACGTGGGCGATCGTTTTTTATAAAAATCGGCTTCTTTCGGCACTCGCATACTTGCCTTCTCTCAAGGATTTGTGATACCATTAGGCATCATCATGCCACCGATTCATCGTTCCCCCACAGAAGACACCATTGCCGTCATCATGGGAGGCGGTGCCGGGACACGCCTCTATCCGCTTACCAAAGACCGATCCAAGCCGGCCGTTCCCCTTGGCGGAAAATATCGGCTGGTCGATGTGCCAATTAGCAACTGCTTAAACTCATCCTTGCGGCGGGTCTATGTGCTCACCCAGTTCAAGAGCGTGTCGCTGCATCGACACATTCAAGCGGCCTATAAGTTTGACCATTTTAACCAAAGCTTCGTCGAGATTCTGGCTGCACAACAAACCCCAGAAGGCGGACATTGGTATCAAGGCACCGCAGACGCGGTTCGCCAAAACCTGAACCAACTCACTTTGCATGGCGATGAGTATTACGTGATTCTGAGCGGCGACCAGCTTTATCGGATGGATTATCGCAAGCTTCTTGCGCAGCACATTGAGAAGGGCTCCGACCTCACCATTGCCACCATCCCGGTCAATGAAACTTTTGCTTCGAGCTTTGGCATTATGCACACCGACCAGGAGCGACGGATCCGGCGGTTTGTCGAAAAACCCCAGGAACCAGAGCTTCTTGAGAGCCTTCGCATGCCCACCGAGCTGCTAACGGAACTGGACCTCCCCGCACAGGAGCCGCTTTATCAAGCTTCCATGGGTATTTATGTCTTCAATCGTCAGGTGCTTCTGGACTGTTTAGACAACGACCTAGCCGACTTTGGGAAACACATCATCCCGTCGGCGATTGAGAATTATCAAGTGCACGCCTACATTTTCCAAGGGTATTGGGAGGACATCGGCACCATCAAAGCTTTTTTCGAGGCCAATCTTAACCTGGCGACATTGGTGCCTGCCTACAGCTTTTTTGAAAGCAAATTCCCGGTCTACACTCACGCGCGCTACTTGCCGGCCAGTAAAATTAACGGAGCAAAAATCCGGGAATGCGTCATCTCCGACGGTTGCATTATCACCGACGCAACTCTGGAACGCTGTGTCGTTGGCATTCGAAGCATCATAGGCGCGAACTCTGAACTCAAAGAAGCTATCCTTATGGGGGCAGACTGCTATGAGGCGGATCTTCCCGATTTCGAAGCCAAATCACCACCCATGGGCGTCGGACCAGATTGCCAGATCGAGCGGACCATTATTGACAAAAATGCGCGCATCGGGGCCCGCTGCAAAATCTCACCGACCGGCAAACCCGCCAACATGGACGAAATAAATTATTACATCCGAGATGGTATTGTGGTGATCCCTAAAAACGCCATCATTCCCAATGGCACAACCATCTAAGCAACCCACCCGTCATCCCAAACTCATGAATCGCCGCTGGCTTCTTCTTTGCATCACCCCATTCTTGCTCACTTCCTGTGTAACCAAAGACACCGATCACCGCCTTGTCATTAGCGTGCCGGACCAGCAGATGGCGGTGTTTTATCGAGGTGCCTTGGTGCAACGCTATCCGATCTCGACCTCCAAATATGGCCTGGGCGACGACTTTGATAGTTATAAAACCCCGGTTGGCGCATTTGAAATAGCCAAGAAAATCGGAGACGGCTACCCCAGCGGAGCAGTGTTTAAAAGTCGCAAGTTCACCGGAGAAATTCTCGCCGTGGACGCTCCCGGGCGTGATCCAATCGTCACCCGCATCCTGTGGCTCCGTGGACTGGAGCCTCAAAACCGCAATGCGTTCAATCGCTATATTTATATTCACGGAACCCCCGAAGAAAGAAACATAGGCAAACCGGTGAGCTTCGGCTGCATCCGCATGCGTTCCCGCGACATCATCGCCCTTCATGAGCGCGTCGGCTACGGGGCTAGAGTTGAAGTCTTAACCCGGCCACTCGCCGAAATACTCACCCCGGCCGGCCCGACTCCAAACGCTGCCAGAAGCCTTACCAGCATCTATTAACAGCGCTCGTGCTTATTGCTCTGCACAAGCCTTATGGCGTTCTGAGCCAATTCACCTCGGAACCAGGAAGTGCCTGGGCGACGCTCACGGACTTTCAACTCCCTAAGCGGGTCTATCCGGTGGGAAGGCTCGATGCCGATTCGGAAGGATTATTGCTTCTCTCGGATGAGAAGTCTCTGGTTCAAGAGTTGCTCTTGCCTTCCCGCGCCCATCCACGGACCTACTGGGCACAAGTGGAGGGACAACCCAACTCTATGGCGTTGCAAACCTTGGCGCTAGGCGGGCTGCTTATTCAAGGCAAACCAACCCGACCGGCCAAAGCGAAACTCATTTCTTCACCGAACTGGCCGGATCGCATCCCGCCGATCCGAGATCGAGCAAATATCCCTACCGCCTGGATCGAACTTACTCTCACTGAAGGTCGTAATCGACAGGTTCGGCGTATGACTGCTGCGGTTGGGCATCCGACCCTCCGCCTGCTTCGGGTGGCCATCGGAAAATTTGAACTGAAAAATCTCACCTCTGGCTCCTGGCGCATCCTCGAGCGCGACGAGAGGGCGTTGGTGCTTTCGCTGTAAAGATGCTGCAATGGCCAAGAAGCCGGTGGCGGATTTAATTCCTTTACAGTGGAACTTAGAACCGCAAGACTAAATCAATGTTAAGTATCCCTGATCACAGTTTCGGAATGGGCGACCGCTTCGCCCAAGAAGGTCGCGCGCAACTCAGCGCCATTATTCGAGCCAAGCAACAAGGACTCGATATCTGCCCGGTCTGGAACAAATCTCATCGGGAACACACCATAGTCGGTAGCTCCCCTCTCGACCTGCGAGCAGAAGCCGACCAGGCCGTCCACGCTTGTGGCTGGGACCAGCCATACTTTGTCGACGCGGATCACATCAATCTCAAAAACGTCGAGCACTTTCTTCCTGCCAGCGACTTTTATACGATCGACGTCGCGGATTACACTGGCCAACCCGCTGACCCGGACGCATCACAAGCCTTCGAAAAATCGATGGAACCCTACCTGGGCACAGTAAAAATTCCCGGGATTGAGGAATCCCTGGTTCTAAGCAGCGCAGCGATCCAGGCTGCCGCGAACAAATTTCTGCTGGCCATCCTAGAAGCCGGCAAGATTTATCACCACATCGCCGCCACCAAAGGTGAGGACCAATTTGTTGCGGAAGTTTCTGTGGACGAAACCACCACTCCCCAAACTCCTTTGGAACTTTTTCTCATTCTGGCCATGATCGCCCAGCAAGGCATCAAAGCCCAAACCATTGCACCCAAATTCACCGGCTCGTTTTTCAAAGGCGTCGATTATGTCGGCGACTTAGCCGCCTTTGAAAAGGAGTTCGACCAGGATCTTTGCGTTATAAAATTTGCTATCAGCCAGTTCGGCCTTCCGAACAATCTCAAACTCAGTGTCCACTCCGGCAGCGACAAATTCTCTCTGTATCCCATCATCAACAGACTCATCAAAGAGCATTCCGCTGGACTACATGTCAAAACCGCCGGCACCACTTGGTTGGAGGAGGTCATTGGCCTCGCCGAGGCAGGAGGGGCCGGCCTGAATTTGGCCAAAGAAATTTACAACACCGCTTATCCGCTGGCCGACGATCTCATTGCTCCGTATGCCCCGGTGGTAAACATCACCCCAAGTCAGCTACCCACCCCAGAAGCGGTGCAGGCTTGGTCCAGCGAAGAATTCGTTGCGACCTTAAGGCACGATCAGACTAACCAATCCTACGCTCCTCAGTTTCGACAATTCGTGCATGTTAGCTTCAAAATTGCCGCCAAAATGGGTGACCGGTTCATGAGCGCCTTGCAAGAGCATCGCGACGCCATCGAACGCAACGTGACCCACAACTTGCTCGAGCGGCACATTAAACCAATCTTTGCTTAACAAGCATTTTGCCAACGGCACCCGGCTGCATCAAGAATCCTTCGAGCGGCTTGGCTGGGCGAGACCCTGAGACCCTATTTCCCGGCACGCCTCGGCTACCTCCGTAATCACTTGCTGAGGTGTTGAGGTGCCTGCACTGATCCCCAGCCGCTCAATTCCCATAAACCAATCCGGCTGCAGATCTTTGGGAGCCTCCACCAATCGTGCTCGGCAACCCATCCCTTCGGCGGCCTGGCATAATTCGCGACTATTGTTGCTGTTCTTTCCACCAACCACCAAAACCAAATCAACCTGCGCTGCCAACTCGCGTACGGCCTGCTGCCGGTTTTTGGTCGGCTGACACACCGTATCCAAAAAGCGAACCTCTGCTCGCGGTCGTGCTCGGCGTATTTCGCCCACCAAATAGTGCACTCGGTCAATGGGTTGCGTGGTCTGGCTCACCACTCCATAGTGGAAAGCTTGGGGCAAGTTCACGAGTTCGGCCGGCTCAAGAAAAACGAAGGCCTGCGGATAATCACCAACCAAGCCTCGGACCTCCACATGATTGGATTGTCCTATCACGACTGGGAAAAATTTCTGTTCCACTAAAGCTTTAAGAGCCTGGTGGGCTTTGCGAACGAGCGGGCAGGTGGCATCATGCACGCGATAACCGTTGTCCCGCCAACGCCGTGTTTGGGCTTCTGCCGCCCCATGGGCGGTAATCACAACATCCTTAGTGGGTGCATCGTTATCTTCGAGCGGAATGGTTTGAACATGATGCACTGCCAATCGACGTTGAATGGCCGGGTTATGCGCAAGTTGACCAAGCACGGTGGTTGGTGTGCGTTGTGCGAGGGTTTCGGCAAGAGCTAAGGCATCACGCACGCCAAAGCAGAGGCCGAGATGCTGAGCGAAGAGAATTTGCATAGGAAGTTTAGTTTATGGTAGGTGGTTCATGGCCCTAACGCTTTGCGTAACAAAGCTCTTGGGCAAATTTTTTTAGTCCGGTTTTTGATGTTTCTCGACAAG
Organism: Verrucomicrobiia bacterium; assembly: GCA_036804205.1. Taxonomy (GTDB): domain Bacteria; phylum Verrucomicrobiota; class Verrucomicrobiia; order Chthoniobacterales; family CALDSX01; genus DAIRSW01. The sequence continues at coordinate 15,872 of DAIRSW010000046.1, forward strand.
CTCACTTAGCACCCTCAAGTAGTCTTCAAATGCCAAACGTCCCGCTTCGGTAAGACTATAAAATGTCTGAGCACGATTTTGAACCTCTTTGGTCATCGACACGTAGCCGGCTTTATACAGAGCTCGCAGGTGCGTAATAAGATTGCCATCACTCATCGCTAATTCTGATTTCAAGTCTTGAAAGGACCATCGAGAGCGCACCGCCAATAAGCTCACAATTCCGAGACGCGATGGCTCATGAATCAATTTGTCGATGCGATCCAAAGACATGAGCCTACTCGGGTGAAGCAACCTGGCCGGCAGCCTGTTTTTTTCCAGCGGTACTTCGAACCACCACCGCATAGATCAGGTGAAACGCTCCGAAGGTTATCCCCATGGCCGCACAGCTCAAAAAAGGTTCCTCATAAATCCATGATGGCTGGACAAAAGGCACACAAAGCAAAGTACACCCGGCTAGGCTGAAAACCCAGCCGAGCGTTAAAATGGAGCTGGGGGCAAAACTGCGCATGGCCAGCAATCCCAGTCCGTAGCCGATCATCCATACACTGGACATCGGATACAGATGATCACTTACGCCGACACTAGCCATCAAGATCAAACCACTCACAAATCCCGCGATGAGTATTGGCGGCATGAAACATGCGAGGGCAAGTTTCATTGCCGGCGAGGGAAATGCTTTGCCCTCTTTTTTGGCTTCCATGCGAAGCAGATGATAGTGGCTTAGCGCCACACACGCCAAGATCACCAGCCAGTACAGAAAAAACAAAAGAGCCTCATCAATGCGCCGCAGCTGAGAGGAGACAAAAGGAAAAGCAATTGCACCGATCAGTGCAAGAATTCCTGAGATGGCGGCTGCCGGTGCAGAAAGGGCGCGATAAATCGTGGCTCGTTCCATAAGAGAGCGAATGACACGCAGATGATCGGAAGCAATATTCGACATGTTCAAGCTTTGTCATGCAAAGCCTTTTCTGGCAAGAGCTTTTTTCAGAAATTCCCCTCTGTGCGCTCGCGCAATAAGCTCTTGCATCCTTGGTGTTCCCAAGTTGCATTGCATACATGACGCAGCTGATTTCCGAGCCTCTTTCACGATATCTTGATGCCGCCATTCTCAAGCCCGAAACCACCCAGGCCGAGTTTGATCAAGCGCTAGAGCAGTGCGTCGCTCTAGACACCCGAACCGTGTGCGTACGGCCATGTGATATTAAGCCGGCTCAACACCTTTGCAGGGGCACCGACACCGGCGTCTGTGTGGTGCTTGGGTTTCCACATGGAGTGATTTTGCCCGAGTCGAAGTCTGATGAGGCAAAACGATATTTAGATTTTGGGGTCGATGAAATTGATATGGTGGTCAATTACAGCTGGGCGCGTTCCGGTCTTTGGGACAAGGTACTCCTGGACATCCAAGCGGTGAGTCAGCACACCCGCCCGGCACAAGTTCCATTGAAAGTCATTTTTGAAAGCTCTCAACTCGATGCGACCACGGTGGCGAAACTGGTTGACCTTAGTATTGAAGCCCAAGCCGACTTCGTCAAAACCTCGACCGGCTTCACAGGCGAAGGTGCGACTGACGAAATGGTGCAGCTTATGCTGCAACAGGCTGACGGGCGGATCAAGGTCAAACCGTCCGGAGGGATTCGCGATCAAGCCCGAGCCACGGCTCTTTTGGAAATGGGCGCGCATCGCCTTGGCGTAAATTGGGCATCTTGCCAAGCCATCGTTTCTGGCGACGGCGGCGGTGGCTCGGGATACTAGGGATTTTTGCATGCCAAACCAAGGCGGTGAGACACGCCATTTTGTTGTGCCATCGGAAGATCGTGGAAAACGACTCGATCAGGTCCTAGCCGCGCAATACGATGATCTCAGCCGCGCCCGGTGCCAAAGCCTTATCCGAGCCGGCCACCTAATTCTTAAGGAAGAAGTATGCGTCGACCCCGCCTATAAGTTGCGCGGAGGCGAGCCGCTCAGTCTCACCCTGCCGACAGTGTCTCCTACTATGCTTGAGCCAGAAGACCGCTCGCTGGACATCGTTTTTGAGGATGAAACCCTGCTGGTGCTCAACAAACCCCCAGATCTCGTGGTCCACCCCGGCGCCGGACATCAGCAGGGAACTCTGGTTCACGCGCTTCTGCATCACTGCAAAGGTCAATTATCCGGAATCGGCGGGGTGGAACGTCCGGGCATTGTTCATCGCTTGGATAAAGACACCAGCGGCCTTTTGGTGGTTGCAAAAACCGATCCAGCTCACCAAGAGTTAGCAAGACAATTCGCTGAGCGCGAGGTCCAGAAAATCTACTTGGCGGTGGCGTGGGGCACTCCCAAATCGCAGAGGTGGGAGGTGAAGACTCCGATCGGGCGGCATCCTGTAGATCGCCAGCGCATGGCCGTGCGGGATAACGGTCGCGTCGCCCACACCACGTTTGTTGTGCACCGCCAGCTCAAGCCAAACCGAGTTCTGCTCGCTTGCCTTTTACACACCGGGCGAACCCATCAAATCCGGGTGCATCTCCAACACAGCGGCCACTATTTGCTGGGCGACCCGGTCTACGGTGGACCAGCCAAAACGCTGGCCGCACGTCCCTTGCTTCATTCCTGGCGACTCAGCTTTGGTCACCCGGTAACAAAAGCGGAAATTAAATGTGAGGCCCCTCCCCCAGAAGACATGCCTAAGCCGACCTAAAGACGTTTCAACATTTCGTCTTTTTTCTTTTCAAAATCTTCTCGACTGATCAAGCCTTTATCGCTAGCGCCTAGAGTTTCTCAATGGAGTTTGCTACCACATCAGCGTTGCTTTGAACAGAAGCGCCTAACGCGGTTTTTATGATGCTACCGAGATCGCCATTCCCAACAATTCCATTGCGGACTTGCACATTCTCGAAGTTTTCCTCCCCCG
>DAIRSW010000047.1:0-18649 GCA_036804205.1 Verrucomicrobiia bacterium
GCCGGCGCTGTATCTATCTTCGTCGGGCTGTGCTGTGGCGTTCACCTCTTGAGGTCCCTGATTCGTTGGCGTGCCTCCTGCAATTGGTCGACCACGACAGGCATCATCCTGGAAAGCCATCTCGACGAGGGCTCGGATGGCTTCGTCCCTCGCGTTGCCTATCAGTATGCCGTGGAGGGCGAGCGTTATTTGAATGCCCGGCTTTACTTTCACACCTGCAACTCCGATTCGGAGCGAGGCGCGGAAAAACATCTCTTCTCCTATCCGCTTGGTAAGCCTGTAAAGATTTTTTACAACACAAAAAATCCGAGTGACTCGGTTCTCGACCGAAAGATGCCGATGTGGCTGCCGCTTTTCTGGTTGTTTTCTACAGTGTTTTTCATCCTCGTTGGGATAGAGTCTTTACGTTCTGACGACCAGTTCTTCCCAATGGGACAGCAACCAGCAGCAGAACAAGACGGTGGTGAACAATCGGCTACCCGCACCGAGTCGCAGTGAGGCAAGCCGATTTGGAATGATGAAGACCTGCGGCCGAAAGTAACGCATCAACGTATCTTGATATGTAAATTTGTATTTGAAAGCTTCCTTTCTACGGATTAACCAAACAGTATGCCACTTCACCCGCTTCGTGACCTTCTTCAGCAGCGCCTCGTTTTTCTCGATGGCGCCATGGGAACCATGATCCAACAAGCAAAACTAAAAGAAGCAAACTTTCGCGGCGATCGCTTTCTCAATCATTCCAAAGATCTTCAGGGCAACAACGACCTGCTTTGTCTAACGCAACCGGAGTTGATCGAGCAGATTCATCTTCAGTATCTCGACGCAGGAGTGGATCTGATTGAGACCAACACTTTTAATAGCACGGCCTTGTCTCAGGCGGAATATGATCTGCCCGAGATCGCCGCCGAATTGAACCTGGCCGCAGCCGCCGTGGCCCGGCGAGCGGTTGAAAGGTGTGGTCGCCAAGCTTTTGTGGCCGGAGCTATTGGTCCACTTAGTAAGACGCTCTCCATGTCGCGGGACGTGAGCGATCCCGGTCGACGTGATGTCAACTGGCAGCAGGTCAAGGACAGCTACAGTCAACAGGTCCAGGCTTTGATAGAAGGCGGGGTCGATGTGCTCTTGGTTGAGACGGTTTTTGATACTTTAAATGCCAAAGCCGCGCTGTTTGCGATTTCCGAGGTGCAGGAACAACTGGGGTCAAACCTTCCGGTAATGGTCTCGGGAACGATTACCGACCGGGCCGGGCGCACCTTAAGTGGTCAAACGGTTGAGGCTTTTCTTATTTCTCTGAGCCATTATCCACTCCTCAGTGTCGGGCTCAATTGCGCTTTGGGACCTCAGGAAATGCGGGCGTTCATTTCCGAGCTTAGCGATAAGGCTCCTTTTTTTGTGAGCGCCTACCCTAATGCCGGCTTGCCTGATCCGCTCTCTCCGACCGGCTTTCCCGAGACCCCTGAGTCGCTTGCGCCACAGCTAGCCGAGTGGGCGGAGCAAGGCTGGCTCAACATCATCGGCGGTTGCTGCGGCACAACCCCTCAGCACTTAAAAGCGTTGATCGATCGGGTTAAGCACCTGCCACCGCGCAAGCTGCCAACGCCTACCAAGACTCTTCGTCTCAGCGGCATGGATGCGTTCATCAGCCGCCCGGAAATCCCGTTCATTAACATCGGCGAACGCACAAATGTGACCGGGTCCCCGCGTTTCGCCAGGCTGATCAAAGAAGGCGACTATGAAGCGGCTTTGTCGGTGGCCAGGCAGCAGGTCGAGGCCGGAGCCCAAATCATTGACATCAACATGGACGAAGGCATGCTGGATGGGGTGGCCGCCATGCGACGCTTTTTACTTCTTATCGCAGCCGAGCCGGATATTGCCACGGTGCCGATCATGATTGACTCCTCCAAGTGGGAAGTTTTGGAAGCCGGCCTGCAATGCATTCAAGGCAAAGGCGTGGTCAATTCTATTAGCTTGAAGTCTGGCGAGGAAGAATTTCTGCAACAAGCCAAGCTGATTCGCCGTTATGGTGCCGCCGCGGTAGTGATGGCTTTTGACGAACAAGGACAAGCCGACAGCTTTGAACGTAAGATCGCAATCTGTGAACGGGCATATCGACTTCTCGTCGACCGTGTCGACTTTCCTCCGGATGACATTATCTTTGATCCTAATATTCTTACCGTAGCCACCGGGATCGAAGAACATAACGACTATGCTCTGGCCTTCATTCGTGCCACCGAGTGGATCAAGACGAACCTTCCTGGGGCTCGGGTGAGCGGGGGCATTAGCAATATATCGTTCTCGTTTCGCGGCAACAACCCGGTTCGTGAAGCGATGCATAGCGCCTTTCTGTATCACGCCATTCGCGCTGGGCTCGACATGGGCATTGTGAACGCGGGTCAATTGGCTATCTATGACGAGATTGAGCCAGACCTGAAGACGATGGTCGAGGACGTGCTTTTGAATCGTAGTCCGGATGCTACCGAACGCCTGGTCGATACCGCAAGCCAATATTTGGGGGACGGCAAGGAGAAAGAGATCGTGACGCAAGCGTGGCGCGAAGGCTCCGTGGAATCACGTCTCCGCTGGGCTTTGATGAAAGGGATTCTTGATCACGTGGAAGAAGACACATTCGAAGCCCTCGAGAAATACGGCAAGCCTTTGCAAGTGATCGAAGGCCCGTTGATGGATGGAATGAGAGAGGTTGGCGATCTTTTTGGCGAAGGAAAAATGTTTTTACCGCAGGTGGTTAAGAGTGCCCGGGTGATGAAACGTTCCGTGGCCGTCCTCACCCCGGCCATGGAGGCAGAACGCGCTGCCGCCGAGCAATCCGAGGCCAGTGCCAAAATCGTTTTGGCTACGGTGAAAGGGGATGTGCATGATATCGGCAAAAACATTGTTGGCGTGGTGCTAGCTTGCAATGGCTATGAGGTGATCGACATTGGCGTGATGACACCTTGCGAGAGGATTTTGGAAGCCGCCAAAGAGCACGATGCTGCCATGATTGGCCTGAGCGGTTTGATTACCCCTTCCCTTGATGAAATGGCGCATGTGGCCGCAGAGATGCAGCGTCTTGGATTTACAATACCGCTGCTGATTGGCGGAGCCACCACCAGCCGGGCGCATACTGCGGTGAAGCTCGCTCATCATTACGAGCATGGCGTGGTTCACGTGACCGATGCCAGTCGTAGTGTGAACGTGGTGACTTCCTTGCTCAGCGAAGATGGGCGCGAACCCTTCTTGCAGCAGTTGGACGCAGATTACGTGCGGCTGCGCGAGGAGCATGCTCAACGCTTGGGCAGCAAAAAGCTGATTCCTCTGAAAGAAGCAAGGAACCGCGCTTGGACGACGGACTGGACCGCCGAAGCGGTGCCCCGGCCGGAGTTTGTTGGCACGCGAGTGATTAAGAATCTGCCTCTCCAAAAATTGGTGGAGCTTATTGATTGGTCACCGTTTTTTCATACTTGGGAACTGCGGGGCCGGTATCCGGCCATTCTGGAAGATGAGGTGGTCGGCGAGCAAGCGACCAGCCTTTTTGCTGATGCCCAGGCCATGCTGGAGCAGCTGGTGCAGAGGGAGCATCTTCAGGCCCATGGAGTCATCGGTTTTTTCCCGGCAAACCGCGTTGGTGATGATGTGGAGATCTATACCGACGAAAGCCGCAGTGAAGTGCGTAAGGTGTTTCGCTTTCTGCGCCAACAGAACGACAAGAAATCCGGGGAACCGAACTGGTGTCTGGCAGACTTTATTGCCCCTAAGAGCAGTGGTCAGGTTGATTGGCTCGGCGGTTTTGCGGTAACCGCCGGTCATGGCTGCGATGAACTCGCCAAGCGCTACGAAGACAATGGTGACGATTACAATTCGATTATGGTCAAGGCGCTAGCCGACCGGTGTGCGGAGGCTTTTGCGGAATATTTGCACCGCGAAGCACGTCGGGCTTGGGGCTTTGGCTGGGAGGAAAACCTTAGCAACGAAGATTTGATTCGGGAACGTTACCGTGGAATTCGCCCGGCAGCCGGCTACCCAGCTTGCCCGGATCACACGGAAAAGGAGTTACTTTTTCAGCTATTGCAGGCTGAGGAAAGTATTGGCGTTCGCCTGACCGAATCGTTTGCTATGTTTCCTGGGGCGAGTGTGTCCGGCCTTTACTTTGGGCATCCTCAAGCAAAATATTTTGCGGTCGGCAAGCTCGACCGGGACCAGATCGAAGACTACGCCAAGCGCAAAGGGAAATCGGTGGGCGAAATTGAGAAATGGCTTTCGCCCTACTTGAACTACGCTCCGGAGGAAACCTCTCGCCCGAGCCTGGAGGTGGGTGCTCGCCAAGTGGCGCTGGCATAAGATCCGACGGATCGGACCGATCGACTGATCTTTTTAACGCCTGCGCCTGGATCGCTCGCTGTCCGGGTGCAAGGGGAGTTCTGCGGTGCGGAAGCTCGGTGGAAGCACCGGATGCTCATAATCCACCCAACGCACTAAGGGAGCCAGGGAGGCTTGCCCATCTTGGTGCCAGGTGATAAACGGTTCTTGCATCTTACCAATGCCGCAGATCCGGGAAATCCCATAGCGTGCCAAGAGGTTGGCGTTTTCTGCTGTGGCAGGGTAGATTCCCACCGCGCTCAGGTGCTTGCGCACCTGAGCGATTGACCCGGCTAGGTTGACCGGCAGCGGTTTCACGGTAATAAAACGATTGAGCGCGCTCACCGAGAAGAGAGGATCCTTTTCATACACCACGGTCCAATCGGTGCTGCCTTCCGAAACATGAAGGGCCACCTGATCGGGATAATTCGCCGCTTTAAAGCGGTAACTGGTGCGCAAGTTCATAAGAAAGGCAGCCTCGTCTTCCGACATTTTTTTGGGTGGAAGTTCCTTGGCGATGTCTTCCAAAGCCCAAGCTAACTCTTGGGCGTAAGTGGGCGCGTCTAGGCCGAAACTTTCCTTTACATAAACAACATGTGGACTCAAACACCCCTGCTGCTCAAAGAGAGCCACGTCGCGGGCGAGGAGTGGCAAGGATTCTCGATGGGGATCTTCAAAGACAACCGCAAAACTGAGGCGATGGCCGTGGGCAATAAAAATTTGGTCCGGCCGCACGTGACGTTGAAAATGCTCGATCGTTTCGTCATTCCCAAAAACGATCACCGCATCACTTGCCTTGAGCCACTCGTCCGGGAGGTTTTCGGTGATTTCGATTTCATGGCAGAGCGGTGCGGGCAGGGCATCACGAAACGCTTGCACTTCCGGCAAGCCCCGTGCTGGGATTTTGCAAAGGTTGTGTGCTCCGAGAAGCAGACCACGGATCAGGGACTGCAAAGCGGCGTGCGGAGTGTTGCCCGAGAGAATGTGGAGGATTTGCTGCGGACCCTGGGCGCGGGAATACTGGATTATTTCATCATGTCCAGGAGGTTTGAAACTCCGGTAAGCGCAGAAGCGCTCGAGGATCTCGCTGTGGCCCAGCTCGACCTCAACAAGGCCCATCAAATCCTCAGGGGGAAGCGGCCCGAGCAGGTAAGCAAATTGGGCTGCCGCTTGCGAAATAAGCTTGGCAGTCTCCCAGGTTGATCCTTCCGGGGTCAATTCTGATTGAGCAAAATCCGGCACGATGAGAAATCCCAGAGATTTCGAAGCCGCACGATCCGCTTAGATGAGCCCGAGCTTCATCTTGCCTTCTTCACTCATCATGTCTTGATGCCATGGCGGATCCCACACCAGCAGCACCTCGGCTTCATCGACGCCGTCAAGTTGGAGCACCCGCATGCGTGCATCCTCGGCGATTGCCGGGCCCATACCACAACCTGGCGCGGTAAGAGTCATTTTGACTTCCACCTTTTGAGAGCCGTCGTCCTGTTTGATCAACTGACAATCATAGACCAGCCCAAGGTCGACGATATTCACCGGAATCTCAGGATCATAAACGTATCGCAACTGCTGCCAGACCTCGTCTTCATCCACGGCATCGCCCGCTGCTCTTGGAGCCTGCTCGGTGTTCGGGCTGGCTTCCATGCCTAGGGCATCAGCGTCTTGTTCTTGGATGCGCGCGAGACCATGGGGGGTGGCCACAGTAAATGAACCGCCCAGAGCCTGGGTAATGACCACGGTCAAATCCTTTTCGAGCGTCAAGGGGTTGCCGCTTGGAATCATCAGGGCTTCGCAGTCGCGCAGCAGGGTTTTTTCTTCGTGCATCATGAATTGAGAAGATAATCTTCCTGAGCAGCTGCGCAACAGGAGAAGCGCCCGGCTCAGCTTTCCTCGGAACGCTGCCGGGTGGCCTTGCTAAGAATTAAAAGCCTTGGGCTTCGTGTTGGATGCCCGAATCTTCGCGGATACGTTCAAGAGTCTTTTGCGCGTTGCGCGAAGTACCTGGTCCAAGGAATTGTTGCCGCACAAACTTGACGACAAAAGGCATGGACGATGCCACCCCGGCGGTCACCAGCGCTGCGCTGGTCAAAGTTTTGCTTAAGCCGCGACGAAACCTATCACCAACTAGGAGACCAATGCCTACACCAATTGCTAGTCCGGCAATTTCACTTAGGCTACTTGCGGTACAATCTTTAGGGGGTAGTGACATAACAAAAGATTACAATGCCGTGGGAAGAAAAACAAGTCAACCGGAAGCTTTGGAAGTGAACGGTTTTTTGAGCTACGCTGCCGGTTGGGCGCTACGGGGCTCCAGGCTACTTCTTTGCGGCCGCTTCGTCCTCTAAGACCTGTTTGACGGTCGTTTCAATTTCCGCATAGAGTGCGGCGTCCGCTTTCAGTACTTCTTTGGCGGCATCGCGTCCTTGAGCCAGTTGGGAGCCCTTGTAGCTAATCCAGGAGCCGCGTTTTTCGAGGATATTTTTCTCAATGGCCAAATCCAGGAGCGAGCCCACTGAAGAGATGCCTTCGTTGAACATGATATCAAACTCCGCTTCGGTGAACGGGGGCGCGACTTTATTTTTGACCACCTTGATGCGGGTTCGGTTTCCCACCACGGTGCCATCGGGCTGTTTGATGGAGGTGATGCGTCGGATATCGACCCGGACGCTTGAATAAAACTTGAGGGCTTTTCCACCAGGTGTGGTTTCTGGGTTTCCAAACATGACCCCGATTTTTTCACGTATCTGATTGGTGAAAACACAAATGGTGCGGGCTTTAGCAATGAGTGAGGTGAGTTTGCGCAGTGCCGCCGACATGAGTCGGGCCTGTGCTCCAACGGTGGCGTCGCCGATTTCGCCGTCCAGCTCGGTTTTTGTTACGAGCGCCGCGACCGAATCCAGAACCACCACGTCCAGTGCATTGGAGCGGATCAGAGTTTCACAGATGCGCAACGCTTCTTCCCCGGAAGAGGGTTGACTCACCAGCAGATCGTCGAGATTAACACCTAGGCGGCGGGCGTAGACAGGATCAAGGGCGTGCTCCACGTCAATAAAGCCAGCCAGACCGCCCAACTTTTGAGCTTGCGCAATGAGGGTGAGCGTGAGGGTGGTTTTTCCTGAGGATTCGGGTCCGAAGATTTCCACGACTCGCCCACGAGGAAAGCCGCCCACGCCTAAGGCGCGGTCGATGAGAATGTTGCCGGTCGGGATGGAATCAATTTGCGTGACATTGTCTGCCCCGAGGCGCATGATGGCCCCCTCGCCGTAGTCCTTGGCAATTTGCTGAATCGCGAGCTCGAGATTTTTGGCGCGAGCACCTGCTAACTTATCATCGGCCACGCTGTCGAGGCTTGGCATATCAACTTTATTGCTTTTGGCGGGCATAGGAGTGCATCATATCTCAGGCCCGCCAATGATAAAGCGAAAACTCGCTGAATATGACTCCCACAGATGCCTGGCTCTAGGGTTGTAGACTCACGCCAGACCACTCAATGTTTTGGGCAGCGGCATATTTTTGGAAATGGTCTTCAGAAAGACTCAAAACGGCGCGGACTAAACTGGAGTCATCCGTATAACCAATGTCCTCGATAAAATCGGGAATGATGTCCACCCCTCTGTGCAGATAGGCAAGTGCGTAGATGGCTTCAGCAAGCGTCACGTAAGGATAATGGGGCCAGGCGTTGTCGGCACAGTCTTCCACAAACTGGATCAAAAAATCCACCTGTCTGACCAGGTGAGGCAACTTGGGCGCGTGGATGTGGGCAACCTTCATTTGTAGCTCAGGCAGATGTTGCCGAAAGCCAGTGATCGCTGCCGGGGTCACCTTGCGAGCGTGCCGTTCTAGATACTCAACAAACGCATCCATCATTGCGCTTGGGCTTTGCTTGTTTTGGTTGCTATCTGATACAAGAAGTTCGTCATTTTAAAAAACATTCCCTTGGTTGCCCCGTTTGCCTAGCGAAATCTGTGGTTTTGTATGGTGCGGAGATGGGCGATGCTGTTGGATGGACCTGCATTCTGACGATTTTTTTATGAGCCAAGCTTTCCGCCAAGCGGAGCGCGCCTATGAAGCCGAGGAAGTGCCGGTTGGCGCGGTTATCGTACAAAACGGACGGGTTATCGCTCGGGCTCATAATTTGGTAGAAACACTTAAGGACGCCACCGCCCATGCCGAGATGCTGGCTCTTACCCAAGCCCAGAGCAGCAAGGGCGATTGGCGACTGGTGGATTGTGATCTTTACGTGACCAAAGAACCGTGCCCTATGTGTGCGGGAGCGTTGGTGCATTGCCGGATCCGGCGGGTGATTTTTGGTGCCCCCGATCCCAAAGGCGGAGCAGCAGGAGGGGCGCTGAATCTCCTGCAAATGGAAGGACTGAACCATCACTGCGAAATTACTCAGGGCGTCCGGGAAGCCGATTGCCGTCAGCTTCTGCGCTCTTTTTTTCTGCAACGTCGCCCGGCTACCAATCCTCCATCCAGTTCAGAAGCGAATCGACAAAATTCTGAAACGGAAAATCCTGAGACAGACCCATCGTATTAATTGCAAAAATCACCTCTTCCCCATTGGCCTTCTCTAGAAGGCCGGCTAGACTCCGGACGCCTGACATAAACCCAACCTTATAGCGAAGTGTCCCCTCGCGACCTCGGGGCAAGCTTTCTAGAAAATGCGCTCCGTGTTGTGATTGTATCGCCGCCCGGAGAATGGCAGCAAGGTCGGCTGCGGAAAGTCGATTTGCTCTGGCAAGACCGCTCCCATCTTCAATCCTCGCGCCACCCAGCATAATTCCTTTTTCGAGACACCACTGGCGCAGAGCCTTCTCCCCGCCAAGTCGCAAAAACAAGGCCTGCGCAGCTACGTTGTCACTGGTGGCTTGCATCTGCTGGAGCAAGCCTGGAAGTGGCTCACTGTCGTATTGCGCAAGGGGAGTGCCGCTCAAATCTTGGCCAACACGGAGATTTCCGGTTATCGTTACGCCCGATTCTAAAAGCAGGTCTCGAAACATGTGACCAGCGGTCAGAGGAGGATCAGGGAGGGCTCCGGTCACGTGAAAGGGCCGGTTGTCCGACAAAGGCACGGTCCCCCGCAAAACAATTTCCCGAACCTTCGGGCCACCATAAATCATCACCCCATCGCCGCTACCGACCGGGCCTGTCAGCACCTCATTCTGAATGAGCACTTCAGGCGGGGTAGGCCAAATTTGCAAAATTTCGGCTGGGGCACCCACTTCGGAACCTGCCTGAAACGTGGCGACATAACGATTTCTGAAAAGGTTGAGCGACCACACCCCAGCCCCATAACCGTTGCCTACGTCGCCCCAGTTCCAGTGATCGCTTACCGGTGCGGTGTCGGCTAACCATTGATGCTCGATAATCAGATCTCCTTCGACGACGCGCACGCCGAGTTGCGCGAGTGCCGTAGCCAAGACCTGGAGGCCTTGCTGATCCAAAAACGGGTCCCCACTTCCAATCAGGTTGAGATTCCCCACCCAGCGCTGGTCTTGTTGTAGGCCTTCCCCCAACACCTGAGTCGTAAATACAAACTTCGGGGTGAGGACATCCAAGGCGACTGCCGCGGTGAGGACTTTGAGAGTTGAGGCTGGCGCTAAGGCGTCCTGCGTGCGCCAGCCTAAGAGGACAGGTTCATCTTTGCCCCGGCTCGCTACGAAGCTCAGAATCGCGCCTTGGGCACCCGGATGGTTTTGCCAAGCTGCCTGTAAGCTGTCGAGGGCACGTTCGGCAGGTGAACGCTCATCCCATGAGGCCAAAAGCTCCTCTTTACTCGGACGCTCAGCCTCGTCCCACCAAGCCTGGTATCCCAACCATCCGGCTAAGCCCCAGCCGAGGAGAAGAAAAAGGTAGATAAGAGCGCGTCGCATGACCGTTCCTTCCGGCATAATGCTGCACGGCTCAAGGACTAATCCCTAGGCTTGCGCCAAAGGCGGACGGTTGGGGGCATTTAGCATGATCGCCGATAAGGAGTGCATTGCGGCCTTTCAGGCCTGATTTCTCGGCTTTAGTTGTCCCAAGGCCCGGCTACCTACCTAGAAATCACCAAAAACCCGTGTAAGTGCCCGACTCTGAGTCTTTTTTGTGGCCTAGGTGTGACGCGCTTTTCGCTAGATGGTTAGCAACTCTTTTTCTTTGGCGGTGATCATTTCATCGATCTTGCCAACAAACTTATCGGTCAATTTTTGTACTTCATCTTCGTAACGTCGAAGATCGTCCTCGGTGATGTCACCATCTTTTTGACTTTTTTTCAGGTCCTCCATGCCGGTCCGACGATTGGCACGCACGCGCACCCGGGCTTCTTCGCCCATTTGTTTGACGCTTTTCACGAGGTCTTTGCGACGTTCCTCGGAAAGTTCCGGAATCGGCAGCCGGATCACTTTTCCATCAACCGCCGGGTTAATTCCAAGACGAGATTCGCGTATCGCTTTTTCAATGAAAGACGTTGTTGAGGCGTCAAACGGCGTGATCATAAGCAGCCGAGGCTCAGGAGTGGAGATGAGCGCCAGTTGCTTGAGGCGCATAGTGGATCCGTAGGCTTCTACCTCAAGGTTTTCGACTAGGGCGGGGCTCGCCTTGCCCGTTCGGATCGAGGCGAGTTCGTGCGACAGATGTTCGCCGCTTTTTTCCATGGCCTCCTCGGCGGTTAAGAGAATTTCGTCAGGGTCCATAAGTCATCAAAAGTTGCTGTCACTGTTGTAGGCCAAAGACCTGGAGCTTTCAAGAAAGGATTAACCGGCGTGAACCAGCGTTCCTATTTTTTCCCCCATAACCACGCGTCGAATATTGTTAGGCCCCTGCATGTCGAACACCACAATAGGCACGCAATTGTCCATGCAGAGGCTAAATGCGGTGGAGTCCATGACCTTGAGGCGACGGGTGATGGCTTCTGAAAAGGTTAAGCTGTCGAACTTGACCGCATCGGGATACATCACGGGATCGCGATCATACACGCCATCAACTTTGGTGGCTTTCAAAATCAGTTGAGCTCCAATCTCGCTGGCGCGTAGTGCGGCGGTTGTGTCAGTAGAAAAATATGGATTGCCTGTGCCGGCCACAAAAATGACCACGCGCCCCAGTTCTAAGTGGCGAACTGCCACTCTGCGAATGAAAGGTTCGGCCACTTCCTTCATCTCAATGGCCGTTTGCACCCGGGTCGGCACGCCTAGTTCTTCAAGTCGACTTTGCAAAGCCATGCCATTTATGATGGTGGCCAACATTCCCATATAATCGGCCGTAGTCCGGTCCATGCCTCGCTCGCTTGCCGAGACGCCTCGCCAAATATTGCCGCCGCCGACCACAACAGCAACCTGAACACCTAAGGCGTGAATGCTTTGAATTTGCTCGGCCACAGCGGTGACGATTTGCGGAGAAATATTGTCGCCGCTGCCGGGTTCTCGAAGCGCTTCCCCGCTGACTTTAAGAATAATTCTTTGATACTTAGCCTGACTAGTCGGAGCCGAGTGAGGTTGACTCGGATCAGAGGGTGGTGGCGTGAAAGCGGGGGCGTTGGAAGGAGTCTCGATGGTCGGGCTAGCCATAAAATTTTGGAACTATGCGGCCAAACGTGGCGTTTGAAAAGCAAAAATCCTTGATGAGCGGGAAAGATTCCGCGACCGGAAGCTTTGCAGCAAGAACGAAAGCCACCTGAATAGTGGAATTCCGACAGCAGGATTGCTTAGTTTGGGCAAGACCCCGAAGTTTAGGCCGGCAAACTTTGAAGTGTCTTACCGGTCGCCTGCAAGAAAGGTTTCAGGTCTTCTACTAAGCCTTCCAAACCAGAGAAGTCGATCTGTTGCGCCCCGTCACTCAAAGCCTCTGCGGGCATGGGGTGGACTTCGACGAGTAGACCGTCGGCACCCATAGCCACTGCGCCCATGCAAAGTGTCCTGACCAAATCGGCACGACCACAGCCCTGGCTCGGGTCCACCACGACCGGGAGGTGCGATTCTTTTTTGGCAATAGCCACCGCCGCGAGATCCAAAGTGTTGCGGGTATAAGTTTCAAAAGTGCGGATGCCGCGCTCACACAAAATGACGTTGGGATTGCCTTCGGCCAAAATGTATTCGGCGGCTAACAGCCATTCTTCGATTCGCTCGCTCATCCCGCGCTTTAGCAGGATGGCCTTTTTCGACTGCGCGGCCTCGACTAACAGACGATAGTTTTGAGCGTTGCGAGCTCCGATTTGCAAGATGTCGGCGGTTTGCGCCACGTGTTCCACATCGCGCTCACTTAACACTTCGGTGATAATTTTTAGTCCTGTTTCGGCGCGAGCCGCGGCAAGAAGACGCAAACCTTCTTTGCCAAGACCTTGGAATTCGTAAGGGGAGGTGCGCGGTTTGTAAGCTCCACCGCGCAGAATCACAGCGCCTGCGGCTTTGGCCGCGCGCGCGGTTGCCATCAATTGCTCCTCAGATTCTACAGAGCAAGGACCGGCCATCAGCGCAAAATCCGCTCCGCCCACTGTCACGCCGCCGTCAACTTTCACCACCGTGTCGCCATCCTGTGAAGCGCGGCTGGTCAGTTTGTATCGTTTTTGCACACGCATAACTCGCTCCACTTGAGGCAAAACGTTAAGCGACTCCAGAGTGTGATGAGTCCGCTCGTCGCCAATCGCCGCGATGACGGTTTGTAATTCTCCCCGAATGAGGCGGGGTTCATACCCAAGCTTGGTTACCTCGTCGGCAACTTGTTGAATCTCCTCTTCGGACGCATTAGGACGACAGACTATGATCATAGGGCGGGACTGTCGAAGTTCTGCTGGGGACTGTCCAGCACTTTTTGGAAAACTTGTCCACACCAACAGCCCTGCTGCCGCGCTGCCGTGAAAATCCCGATATTGCCGTTGCCAAATCTTCCATTTGCGCCATGATGCGCCGTGGCTAAGACAACAACGAAACTACGGTTCTCCACGGGCGACCCAGAATTTGACGAACGCATTCGGTCCCTTGTGAAAGATTGGGGCTGCGATGCCTCGGCTCCCCTCGTTGAGGAAATGATCATGACCGCTCTGCGCATGGGCAAAGATTCTCTGCCTGAGTCCGAGTTGAAACTTTACAATCGAGCCCTTAAAGAATTGCGGCAGGCGGCCCGCGTTTTTAGTGGTTACCAAGATCGGAAAAAAATTTCCGTGTTTGGCTCCGCTCGGACGCCTTTGGACGCACCGGAATCGCAGGCCGCCATCGCTTTCAGCCAACGCATGCTGGAGCACGGCTACATGACTATTACCGGCGGGGGCGACGGCATCATGGGTGCGGCACAAAAGGGAGCCGGCCGCGAAGAAAGCTTTGGCCTCAACATCAAACTGCCTTTCGAGCAGTCGGCCAACGAGACCATTGATGGGGATGCGAAGCTGATTAACTTCAACTATTTCTTCACGCGCAAATTGAATTTTGTGAAAGAAAGTGACGCCATCGCCCTTTTCCCGGGCGGCTATGGCACCATGGACGAAGGCTTTGAAGTGCTCACCCTGATCCAGACTGGTAAAGCGCGTATGATGCCTATTATCCTTATGGATCGTCCGGGTGGCACCTACTGGAAAACATGGGTGCACTTCATCGAGCACCATCTCCTTCGGCTCAAGTTGATTTCTCCCACAGACTTGGCGCTCTACAGAAATTGCGCCAGTGTTGAGGAAGCCGTCGAAGAAGTTCTGACTTTTTACAAAGTCTACCACTCATCACGCTACGTGCAGGACCAGATGAGCATCCGGCTGAACGCCCCCCTGACCACGGCGGCGGTGAATGCTCTCAACAAAGATTTTGCTGACATCCTCGCTGAAGGCAAAATCCAAGCCGGCCAAGCTTTACCGCCTGAATCCACCGAGCCAGGACTTATGAAGCTCCCGCGTTTGATCCTGACTCCAAAACGGCGTGAATTTGGCCGGATGCGGCAGCTGATTGATGCCATCAACCGCTCAGAGACTCAAGCCTAAAGAGAGCGAGAGCCATGCACCGCCCTTCTGACTGGCTGCTTTATGGGATTCTTGATCTGGGTTACGTCTCCCCACAGAAGGCTTCCGGCATGGTGGACTGCATGGCCGCAGGTGGAGTGGACGTCATCCAGTTGCGAGCAAAAAATGTGCCCCCCGGGAAGCTCATTCCGGTCGCTCGCGAACTGCGTGCTCAGTGCCGGCAGGCGGCCATTCCTCTGATCATAAACGATCACCTGCACCTGGCTCTTCAAGTGGATGCGGACGGCTTGCATTGGGGCCAAGACGATGGCCGGCTGCAAGATGCTCGCCAGGAACTCCCACCGGGGACACTTTTGGGCCGGTCTACCCACTCCCTCGCCCAAGCTCGCGCCGCAGTGGAGGAAGGCGCCGATTACATCGGCTTTGGGCCACTCTTTGCCACTCCCACCAAGCCTGACTACCAGCCCATCGGCATGAGTGACATTGCACGGTGCCACCAAGAAGTTGCGCTTCCGATCTTTTGTATTGGTGGAGTCAAAACTTCCAACCTTTCGCAAGTCCTCCAGGCCGGGGCGCGTCGGGTCGTGGTTGTTTCCGAAATCTTGCAGTCCGTGAATCCCACCGAAACCTGCCGACAACTCAAGCAACAACTGAGCGCTGCGGACAGCTGCTAAAGCGCGCCCTCCAGGTCAGTCATTGGGCTTGGTCCTGATGTGCGGCTCTTTGGGCGGATGATTTGGCAGCGGTGTTTGCGCGTCCTCAGGTGTGCCTTCCTTCAAGCGATACACGTGTAGGGACCTGGCCACAACTTTCACACCCTGCCTGGCCGGGCAGGAGATAGGCTCGGCCAAAAAGCCCTCCGGCTCCGAAGTGTCGATAAGCCGTAACCACACCACATTCTCGGTGCCTGGCAAAAGAAAATCTTGGTCATGGTGCTCCGCGCTCAGTAGCACGATAAAAGTATCATCCAGTATGAGCTCTCCCTGCGCGCTCTGGTCCTGAGTCATCGATCCATTCAGCAGCATTCCGAGGCTTTTTAAATCGTTATCTCGCCAGTCCTCCAGAGCCATCTCTGCTCCGCATGGATGAAACCAAACTAAGTCTCCGGTCGATGCCGCAGGCTCGTCTTTATAAACAAAATAGTGCGTGCGGCGAAACACCGGGTGATTTTTGCGCATCGCAATGAGCCCTTGGGCAAACCGTTGAAATTGCCGCTCTTCCTCGGAACGTTCCCAGCGGACCCAGTTCAGTTCATTGTCTTGGCAGTAAGTATTGTTATTGCCATTCTTAGTGCGGCCATATTCGTCGCCTTCAAAAATCATGGGCACGCCTTGAGACAAAAGCAGGGTGGCCAAAAGATTGCGCCGCTGCCTGGCGCGAAGAGCGAGAATCTTCGGATCCTCGGTGGGCCCTTCCACGCCACAATTCCAGGAGTTGTTATGGTTGTCGCCGTCTTGATTGTTCTCGCCGTTGGCGTGGTTATGTTTGTGATTGTAGGAAACCAAATCGGCCAGAGTGAACCCATCATGTGAGGTGACAAAGTTGATGCTGGCCTGAGGCCGCTTCCGTTTGCCGGAATAAATGTCCGAGCTGCCCGAGATTCGCGAGGCCATAGCGCCGACCTGACCTTCTGCGCCTTTCCAAAAAGCTCTCACGGAATCGCGGTATCGACCGTTCCACTCCGACCATGGGTGAGGGTATCCGCCCACCTGATATCCGTAATCCCCCAGGTCCCAAGGCTCCGCGATCAATTTTACCTGACTCAAAACTGGGTCTTGCAGACAAATATCGAAAAAACTCGCCCCTTCATGAAAACCTATCTCGTCCCGCCCAAGACTCGAGGCTAAGTCAAAACGAAACCCATCAACCCCCATCACCGTTACCCAGTAGCGTAGGCTATCGACAATCAATTGAAGGGCCCGGGCTTGGCGCACATCCACGGTGTTTCCGGTCCCAGTAAAGTCGATGTAATAGCGTGGATCCGCTTGACTCAGGCGATAATACTGGGCGTTGGACAAGCCCCGGAAGCTTAGGGTTGGTCCGAGATGGTTGCCTTCCCCAGTGTGGTTATAAACAACATCCAAAATCACTTCGATGCCCGCCGCATGCAGAGCTTTGACCATGTTCTGAAATTCTCGAACGCTGGCTCCAGGCGTGGGATCGGCAGCGTAACGCTGCTCCGGAGCAAAGAACGCAATGGTATTATATCCCCAATAGTTGGTCAGACCGGAGTCGATCAATCGCTTGTCATCAAGCACCGCGTGTATCGGCAAAAGCTCAACAGCCGTCACCCCAAGCTCGAGAAGCTTGGCGATGGCAGGCTCGGTGGCGAGTCCCGCATAGGTGCCCCGAACGTCGGGCGGGATGTCTTGCAAAAGCTTGGTAAAACCACGCACGTGCATCTCGTAGATGACCGATTCCGAGAGTGGCGTCCTAGGCGGCGCGACTCCTTCCCAATCGAAAGCCGGATCCACGACCACGCACCTCGGCATAACGGGCGCGCTGTTGTGCAAGTCGGGCCTTAGGGTCAGATCCGGTTCCGCTCCTGAAGCATACGCCAGCATCAAGTCATGCTGCACCACCCGCCGGGTTAGCGCTTTGGCATAAGGATCGATCAAAAGCTTCGCCGAGTTAAATCGCAGGCCATGGTTGGGATCAAAACGGCCCGTGGCGCGCACACCGTAACAGGCGCCAGGTTGCAGACCAGGCAAATAACCATGCCACACGTCGTGAGTGAAGTGGTCCAAGACCACCCGGCCGATTTCATGAGGCGCACTGGCATTTTCAAATAAATCAACCATGACCCGCTCCGCGAAAGGTGCATAAACGGCAAACTGCACACCTTGCCCGTCAAAGGTTGCGCCGAGTGGGCTGGGTGTTCCTGGCAAAAGCGTATCCAAATTCATGAGCTGATTTCTCGAGCCTTACGGCGTGCACAGCAAAACAGCAAGTTGTTGACCCTGCACGCGAAAAACTTGAAAAAATCCTTGAAATTTGACTTGGCAAACAGGGTAAGTCCTTCTTAGTCTGTGCTGCCTTAATTTTTTTAGGATGCCTTATGTCGCACACTCGCCTTAACCCAACCGCCAACTGGTTTGTCTCCGCGACCAGCCGTTTCATTGTCTCATTGATCGCTTTATGCCTTGCCTGGACCAGCAGTGGTCCTCAAGCTCAGGCGCAATTCGGCGATGGTTTACCCATTGAAATCAATGCCGGCGGCGAAACCCGCTTCGAGGGCGGCATTGCCATCGCAGAACGTGATGTCTCCATTGAACTCGGAGAAACCAGCATCTTCGCAGATCGCGCTGAATTCAATCCCTCCACCCGTGAGTTGGTCTTGATCGGGAATGTTCGAGTTTACTCAGACGAGCAACTTTTTGTCGGCGACTCCGCTCTTTATAACATTGACACCAAGGCGCTGGAAGCCGGTGCTCTCGAAGGTGGGTCTGCACCATTCTGGTTCTCTGCGGAAAAACTCGACACCGAAGATTCGGAAGAATTTAAAGCTTTTGACGCCAACATCACCACCCACGATTCCTCCAAACCCGATTCCTATTGGAGAGCACGTCGGGTTCGAATTTACCCTGATGATCGTGTGGTCATGAGCAACGTCACTTGGTATGTCGGAAAAGTGCCCATCTTTTGGTTTCCATACCTTTACCAGTCTTTAGACGAAGACAACGCCATCACTTTTTCGCCTGGTTACAGCGATGTTGATGGTATGTATCTTTACACCCGCTACACGCTGCCTGTCACCGACAATACCAGTGCGACCATCGCCTTGGACCTGCGGAGCGAACGCGGGATCGGTGGCGGTGCCGATTTTAACTTCCGATACGGACAAGAGAATCGCAGCAAGGGCGTTCTCCGCATCTATGCGCTCAACGATTCTGATCCTACCGCATCAGGCGGGAGCTTGGCTGAAAGGATGGAGCTGGACACCACCCGCTATCGTATTGGTTTGCAACACAAAGCCTTTATCAACGACGATCTGACCGCTAGCTTTAACATCACGGTGCTCAGCGATCGCTTTATCACTGAAGACTTTTTCCGTGACGAATTTCGCCTCGACCCCGTGCCGGACAACGTCATCGCGCTCACTCAATACAACGAAAACTGGACCCTTACCGCCACGGCGAGAGCCCAGCTAAACGATTTTCACGAGACCACCGAGCGTCTACCGGAAGTCGCTTTTGACATCAAACGCCAGCCGCTCTTCGACTCTGGGGTCTTTTACGAAGGCGAAGCCAGTGTTGCCGCTTTCGAGCGCCGCTTTGGCTCCCGCAGTGATTTGCCAGACTATAGCACCACTCGGCTTGATACCTTCCACCAATTCACCGCCCCGCAAACTTTGTTTGGCTTCCTATCTGTCGTGCC
>DAIRSW010000048.1:0-18540 GCA_036804205.1 Verrucomicrobiia bacterium
TCCAAACGTATGCATGCTGCTGACCGCAAGGAGGCTATAGCCGGCGCGGCCATGGGTGTTTTCGCTGCAAAAGGTTTTGCTCGCGCCACAACAAAAGATCTCGCTCACGCCGCCGATGTGTCAGAAGGGCTGATTTATCGTCATTTTGAAAGCAAAGATGAGCTTTACGAAAGCATTCAGAACGCTATTTGCGAGGCCGATGCGCCCTATATTCGTGGTCTGAACTCGCGTGAGCCAAGCGTAGAAACGCTTGTGCTGGTGATTTACACCATGCACGCCTTGATTCTTGAGTGCGATGAAACAGTCGCAGGAGTGCGGCAGGTGATTTTGCGCCTCATGATTCAGTCCATCCTGGAGGACGGCGAGTTTATCAAGTCTTTTCATGATAGCCGCATGGCGGTGTTGTTGCCGATCTTTAAAAAAAGCGCCGAGCTTGCCCGGGCCAACGGTGAGATGGTGGATAATGGTCTGCGAGACGAAGAACGTTTTTGGTTCACCCACCACACTGCGGTGACCTTGGCGTTGGGCTGTGCACCGCCGACGGAGCCGTTTGACTATGGCTCCGGCAATTTTGCCAGCCGCTGTTGGAATGGATTTTTGTTTTCGTTGCGAGGAATCGGTTTGACGGATGAAACGATTCAAAAACACGCCGACCCTATGATTTTGGGCCGGGCGGCGGACGAACTACTGGCCGACTAAAAAATTTTGCCTAACACAATAAAAGTAAACACTCACTTCTTTATGCTACCCCGTTTTATTCCTGCTCTCTCGCTCGTGCTGGGGCTGGCCAGCTGTCAACCGCCTCAGTCTGATGCTCCCCGTCGCGTGGTCGCGGTGGCCACAAAATCTTTACCACCCCCCACGGAACCCCAATGGCCTCGCATTTATGTGGGCGAAGTGGAGGCTACTGGCTCGGGTCCGGTCGCCTTTGAGCTGTCCGGGCTCATCAAAAATCTCACTGTTGAAGTTGGCGATCAAATTCAGGAAGGGCAAGCTCTAGCCGCGCTCGATACTGAGCGTTTGTTAACTCAAAAAAACGAGCTGAGCGCTGCATTGCTCGAAGTTGAAGCTCAGCTTGAATTGGCTGAGTTAACCTTGGCGAGACGCCAGGACCTTCGGAAGCGGGATGTGGTTTCGCCACAGGATTTCGACGAAGCCCAGCGCGATGTGCGCACTCTGCGAGCAGGGCGGGAGCGGGCCATCGCATCATTGGCACGCATTCAGGTGGATTTGGAAAAATCTGTGCTCAGAGCTCCATACGACGCAACGGTCGATGCACGACACGCCGAGTCTGGGCAGGTCATTCAGCCGGGCCAACCCATCTTAGAACTTACCCGCACTGGACAGCGAGAGATCCGGGTCAGTTTACCGGCTCGCATGCAGGAAAGCTTGGCGGCGGACTTACAAGTTTCTTTCCATAACCCAGCCACCGGAGAACCTGGTGAGGCGATTCTCCGTCGCTGGCGTCAGGCTCGAGATTTAGGCACGCGTGCGCTGGTGGTTTATTTTGAGGTGACATCTGGCGAGGTGACTCCGCGAAGTCTGGTCGAGGTGCAGTTGCCAAGCCGGAGTGGCTTGTCCGGCTGGCTGGCCTCGCGCCAGGCAATCCAACCATCGTTACGCGGTCTATGGAGTGCATTTGTGGCACGCCCCCTGGACCAAGCCGAGGGCGAAGCGACCCATCGCCTTGAGCGAGTCGAGCTGGAGTGGCTCGACGAACGAGGAGAATTGGTCTTGGTGCGAGGTGCGCTTAAGGAGAATGACCTTATGGTCACGCAGGGTGTGCATGCCTTGGTGCCCGGGCAACACGTTCAGCTGCTTTCACCCAACGCGTCGGTCACGGAAGCAAGGTCCTCAGATCGCAGCCAGCCATGAGAGCGAGCATGTCGACCTTATTTTTTCGTAATCGCACCCTCTTGGTGTTGAGCAGCGTGGTGGTGGTGATGGGGGGGCTATCGGCATATCAGGCCTTGCCGCGCTTGGAAGATCCGGTCATCACTATGCGCAACCCGGTCGTTTTAACCACACTGCCTGGAGCCTCTGCCGAACGGGTTGAAGCCTTGGTCACCAAACCTTTGGAAGACGCTTTGAGTGAGGTCTCTGGGATTAAGACCATCGAATCCACCTCAGCCGCGAACCTTTCTTCGATCAATATTGAGCTGATGGACTCGGCGACCTGGGAGAGCATTGAGGCGGTGTTCACCAGAATTCGTGATCAAGTGAATCGCACCGTTCTCCCGGCTGAAGCCGGGCGCCCCCAATTTGATGACAAGCGCGGAGCTCAAGCATTTACCTTAATCCTGGCGTTTACCTGGACGCAGGATGACCGCGAGCCACTCTGGGGTGTGATGCAACGGCAAGCCGAGGTGTTGGCGGATCGCATCCGGGCGTTGCCTGGAACCGAGTTGGCGCGCATTTACGGCGGAGTGGAAGAGGAGTTTCAGGTTTTGGTTGATAGTCGCGAGCTGGCGGCGCGCTCCCTTCGCATGGGGCATGTGGTGCAGAGTCTTCAGTCCGCAGATAGCCGAGCGGCGGCGGGCGTGGTGCAAATGCGTGGCGAACGTCTGCCAGTGGAGGTGGAGCCTGGGCTGGAGCGGAGCGAGGAGTTAAGTCGAACTCCGGTCGGTCAGGGTTGGCAAGGCGATGTGGTTCGGGTTATGGATGTGGCCACGGTGGAGCGGGCTTGGACCGAGCCGCGAGAGGACGAGGTGAAAATCGACGGTCGCCCGAGTGTGCTGCTGGCCACTCGCGTGGAACGTTGGCAGCAGGCTGATGTTTGGGCAGGGCAGGTGTTTGATTTGATCAATCAATTGCAAGCAGACCTCGGAGTCGGCATTGAGTTGGAAGTGGTTTTTGATCAAACGCAGTATACCAATGCCCGCTTGGGAGAGTTGGTCGTCAACTTAGCGTTAGGTGCGGTGGTAGTGGCACTGGTGGTTCTAGTGACGATGGGGTGGCGTTCGGCACTTATAACGGGCAGCGCCCTGCCGCTGACCATGTGTGCGACCTTGTTCTTGATTAGCTTAAGCGGCGGTTCCATTCACCAAATGTCGGTGTTCGGAATGATCATCGCCCTGGGCCTCTTGATCGATAATGCAATTGTGATGACGGATGAGGTAAGTCGACGGTTGCGGGAGGGGTATTCTCGCACAGAAGCGGTGGGCGGTGCGGTGAAGCACCTTTTTGTGCCGCTCCTGAGTTCGAGTTTAACCACCATGCTGGCTTTTGCTCCGATCATGTTGTTGCCAGGTAATGCGGGGGATTTTGTGGGAAGCATCGGCTCGAGTGTGAGTTTTGCCATTGGCTCATCATTCTTTTTGGCCATGACTTTGATCGCGGCCTTTGCCGGTTATTTTTCTTATCGGAACGGTGAGGAAAAAATAACCGGCTGGTGGCAAACAGGGATTCAGATTAAAAGCCTTGAGACCTTCTGGAGCAACGCTGCTCGTGGAGGCCTGCTTCACCCTTGGCGGGCGGTGGGCCTGAGCTTGCTGGTGCCGATGCTGGGGTTTGTGGCGGCGGCTTCGATGGGGATGGAGTTTTTTCCACGCACCGACCGGAATATGTTTCAGATTCAGACCTGGCTGCCGCGTTCGGTTTCGATGGAAGAAACGATGGAAACGCTTCAGGAGATTGAGGACGCTTTGCGCGAGCGACCGGAAGTGGTGCGTGTTTTTTGGAGGGCGGGCGGTGATTTTCCTTCGGTGTATTATAATTTGCTGATGCGTCGCGACAACTCGTCCGAGTTCGGTCATCTGATTGTGGAGACCCATACGCCGGCTGATGTGCAAAGCATGTTGAAGGTGATCGTCGATGAGTATGGGCATCGCTTTCCCCAGGCGCAACTGGTGGCAAACCAGTTTGCGCAGGGCCCCCCAGTGAATGCCGATGTGGAGTTTCGCTTGGTTGGAGAGCATCTTGATGATTTGGTGTTGGCTGGTGAACGAGTGCAAGCCTTGCTGGTTGAACACCCCGAGATGCAAACGGTGCGGACAACTTTGGGCTTACCATCCCGCAAGATGACTTTTATTCCCGACCGGGCCACCATGGAAGTGACCGGGTGGGATCCGCGTCAATTGCAAGCAGAACTCGCGGCACGACTTGACGGGCAAGTGGCGACGGTGATCACTGAGGATTTGCAGCCCATGCAGGTGCGAGTGCGGCTGCAGGCAGAAGAACGTCAAGGGGTGGAGTCACTATGGGGCCAAGTGATCGCTGGACCGAACGGCGAATGGATGCCGGTGGAAACTCTGGGGAGCTTTGAGTATCGGCAGGTGCAGAATGCTATTCAGCGCAAGGACCGCGAGCGGATCAATACGGTCCAGGGTTTTGTAACTCAGGGCGCGTTGCCCATTGAGGTGACGAATCAGATCATGAACGAGATTGCGGAGCGTGGAGATGATTTTTTACCGGCGGGAATTCGTCTGGAGCTGGGGGGGGACGCGGAAAGCCAAAGCGATGCGGTGGGGGGATTGACCTTGTTCGCGCCGATTTTAGCGACGCTCACGGTTGGCACCCTGGTGCTTTCGTTTCGCAGTGTGTTGATGGCATTGATTTTGACGATCGCAGCATTTTTAGCCGTGGGCTACGGTCTGTTGGCCACTTGGGCTTTGGGTTTTCCCTTAAGTTTTAATGTGATCTTGGGCTCGTTGGGGCTGGTCGGTTTGGCGTTTAACGCGAGTATCGTGGTGTTGGCTTCGATCCGCGCCAATGCTCAGGCGGCGCTTGGGGAAGTTGATGCCATGGTGGTTGCGGTGAAGGCATGCGGTCGGCATTTGGCTTCGACAACGCTGACCACGATTGGTGGATTTCTGCCATTGCTGGTGCTGGTGGGAGGCGACTTTTGGCCACCGCTGGCAATTGTTTTGGTGGGAGGCGTGGGGGGGAGCACTTTGCTGGCATTGTTTTTGACTCCCACCCTGTATCGTTGGTGGCTGGGACAGACGGAGGACGGGCAGAAGCTGGTTAACCTAGGGCCACCCTCGTAATAGCTTAAGGCGAGCGCCCACAGTAGTAACTTTCGGAAGGCTGCTCAGACCCTCATTGCCAGGTTTTTGCCACCAAGCTTATTCCACCGAGGGAAACTGTTGCTTGAATAAAGTGTTCAAAGAGGCGTCTTGTTTTTTACCAAGCAGATGCTTGGTATTCTCAACTGAGACAAACCTTATGAAAACTTGTTTTATTTTCGCCCAAACTTTGTTGTTTGTGTTGTTCGTTGCTCCGCTTTCTTACGCGGAGGAGCGTCCGGAACGGTTCACTTTACAGTGGGACCGTATGTCGCTTCATGTTACTGTCGCCGACAGTCAAGCCGAATTGGCCCCCTTATCCGGTGCAAGGAACTGGGAAGTTCGTCAAATGCAGCCTTACCTGTTTCAAGTCCGACACCGAGGTTGGCGTAACTTTTTTTGGCAAGTGAACACGAGTCGCGCCCAAGTTCTTGAGGTTACCAATGCCCGCTTTGGTTCGCTAGGCGGAGATCAAGAGGAGCTGCCTTTTCGCGTTGCCTCGACTGGAAGTCCTGAAGGCCCTGCTGAGTTTGAGATCCATTTCGGAGATCGAGTCGAGTTTGTGCATTACCCTAGAACGGGCCAATCGGAAATTGTGGTTGGCGGAATGGTGCTAGCCGAAGGAGCCGACTGGGAAGCTCGGGAGCTTCAGCCATACCTCTATCATATTCGCAACCGCGATTGGCGTGTCGCTTTTTGGAAGATCAACACAAGTCGAAGAGAAGTTTACCGTGTTGACGGGGGACGATTCGGAGAATTGGGCGGCACAGACCGCCGCGTAGGCGTGCGGATGAACGTCGAAGAAGGCCGAGTTGCCGATCGCGGGGGCCGTCCTGAACCCCGACCCGCTCCGCCAAGAGAAGATGAGGCTGACCGTGACCGTGGCCGCCCGAGACCTCGTCCTCCTGAACCAGCACCCGCCCCTGAACCGGCACCGGCACCTCCTGCCAGTGATGAGGCCGCCCCTCAACGGTTCTTGGTGCGCTTCTCGGAGAGTTCTTTGATTCACCAGCCCTCCGACGGTACGAGCCAAATTTCTGCGAGCGGCATGGTTTTGTCTTATGGCGCAGATTGGGAGGCACGCCAGCTGCAACCCTATCTGTATCACCTACGCCTGCGCACGTGGCGTGGCTTTCATTGGAAGATTAACACAAGCCGCAAGCAAGTCTGGGTGGTACGCGACGGTGGATTTGGCGAGTTAGGTGGGAATGACGAAGAACTGCCGATCCGGGTTGAGACGTTTGGTTCTGCCGAGGCACCGGACCGGTTCCGTCTGCATTTTAGCGACGCCTACCTCATTCACGTGCCCGGAAGCTCGACGCTGCAGGTCACTGCGCATGGAATGGTGCTATCTTATGGTGGCGACTGGGAGATGGCTCAGGTAAAGCCCTTTCTCTATCATCTGCGCTTGAGAACCTGGCGCGGATTTTATTGGATGGTGAACACCAGTCGTAGCAGCGTGCTGCGAGTGACGGGCTCTAACTTTGGACGGATCGGTGACGCCGATCAAACACCGATTCCAAATATGAACGTGCAGGTCGTGCCTTAGGGATCTCCTAGCCCAGGCCTGTTTTTTGGAGCGTGCGCATCGTCAAAAACGGTGCGCATGCTCTTTTGGTGCCGGGTTTTCTTTTAGCTCGCGATACCAGGATCGCAGTCGGGACTGGCATCGTCCTCTCGTGGAAGGCTAGGAGCAGGCAGCGCTAAGATCCTGCGGCGCTGTTCACCATAGCCGAGAGCATGGAAGGTTCGAATTTCTTCGACGCGCCGTTGTCCGGCCAGCCGGTCCAAAAAATGCGTATACCGTCGTGCCAGAGCGGTTGTTTCCATGTAACGCGCATGAAGGCCCTGACTATGAAAGGCCGGGCTTTCTCTCCCGAACAAGTGGAAGCGTAACCACCGCCGGTCGTGCCAAGACAGTTTCTTGGTCTGTCGAAAAAACGCCATGAACAAAAGCAGAACCAAGTAGGTATCGACCATGGCTTGGAGTTCAAGGCCACGGGCAAAATCTTCAGAATCAATTTGGCGAAAGCCGGCTTGAAACTTGAGTCCGGCATGAAGGGCGTGATTGATTTCTTCAACAAAAACAATCAGAGCACGGATGTTCCGGTCGTTAAGTCCGCGCCGAGGGTCGGCGCGCTCCAGTTCTTCGATGAGCCAGGTGTCGTAATAAATGCCCACATGCAGGGAACCCCCTGCGCGCCGAAGAAAGGTGCGCGCCAAGTCGTGCAGTTCGCGTGCTTGCGCCCCGGCCAGTTTAGTGAGCTGTCGGCAACGTTTTTTGTCGATCAAACATTCCTCAAGATTGACACCCACAGCGGAGTAGGTGCGCTCAAGGAGAGTCTGAATATCTCGAAGCAGCGAGTTTTGCATGAGGGTTTGATTGAGTGTGCTAAAGGCGGGCCATCATTGTTTAAGCGACACGGCCTTGGTTTTCTTCAAAGGAACAGCGTGGACCTTCGTCGAGTTGCAAAAGCTCATCGCTTAGTCGATTAAGTGCTTGACGAGTGACCGGGAACGTATCAGCGAGTTCTTCGTAAATAAGGTGCAAGTCACATTCTTTGGCGTAAGGCGTTTGAGCCGCTAGGGCAAAGTTGCGCTGGCCAAGTTGCTCATAGAAAGCCAGGGACGGAGCGCCACGCTGGCGACGTTTTTCCACCCGCTCATGAAAAAGGCCAGAAAGAAACAGTGCAAGGTTGCCAATGTGCGCCTGCAAAAGAAAGGCCTGACGGCCCTGGGTCCTTTGCAGGGCTTGCAAGAGGTCGGAAAGATAAAGAGTCGATGTTTCTGATCCTCCGGGCGTCTGCCATGCGCGCACGTGCGAAAACTCTGAGAGCAAGGCGGCTACATAATCGGATAGGGATCGGCTTTCTATTCCAGCACCGCGCAAGGCCTTGCGCGTGAGGAGATAAAAGAAGAGAAATGGAGAGATGAGAAGTGCTCCTTGACGTTCCAGAATGGCTTGAATCAAAACTTCATCGTCCAGAACCAAATCTCGGGTCTCTTCTTCGGAGAGAAGAACGGTAAGGCTTTGTCGGGAACTCTCTCGACCAGCAGCAGAGGCCGCCTGGTTGAGCGCATTAATGATAAACGAAAAATCCTCAGCCGTCAGCCGAGCCCGACAGTTTGCCCTAATCATAATTGCTAGATAAGCAGGGCTTGTGCCAATCGCGCAGCACGGGAACATGCCTCCGGGCTCGCCCCTAGCTCCAACCCCGAATTACCCGGCTGAAGCGGGTTGGTTTCGGGTTTCAGCTAACACTACATTGACCGGCATGCTCAGTTCAGCATGGAACTCGGACATCATCATCCACGGGCGGGGATGGGCGATGAGGTAGCCTTGGGCATAGTCCACGCCAATCGCCTCCACGGCGTTAAACTCTTCCTGCGTTTCCACGCATTCCACTACGGTCTCCACGCCCAGAATACTGGAGATGTGTTTTACCGCCCGGACCAATTCTCTCCAGAGCGGCTCTTTATCAATTCCCCGGACGAAGGAGCCATCAATCTTCAAGAGATCGACCGGAAGATCGCGGAGGTAAGCCAAAGAGCTAAAGCCCGAGCCGAAGTCATCAATTGCCACCCGGACACCTACCTGCCGCAAAGCCGCCAAGGTGCGCTTGGCCTCCGTCACGTTGGAAATACAAGCTGTCTCGGTCACTTCAATGATCAGCCTTCGCGCCTCCAGCTTCTTGGACTCCAGCAGTCCTCGGACCACATCAGCAAAACCTTCGTCACCAATGGAGGTGGCCGATACGTTAACGGATAATGCTCGCAGCCGGGTGGTCGCCAACAAGTTGGTAGCCATTTCCAACACATGCATGTCGATCTCGGGCATCATTCCATAGCGTTCTGCCGAGGTCAGAAATCCGCCCGGGGCAATGATGGTGCCGTCTTCTTTGCGTAGGCGCAAAAGAGCTTCGCACCATTGCAGTTGGCGCGCCGCGATTCTTCGAACGGGTTGTAGCCAGAGTTCCAAACGTTTTTCTCGCATAGCGCTTCGCACCAAGGAGTGGATGTCGGAGTCCTGCAGCAACTGCGCAATTTCTACAGCGTCCGGATGGTAAACTTGGTAGCTTTTCCGGCCTCGCAGTTTCGCCGCGTAGCACGCCATGTCGGCGCGGCTAAGTGTTTCTGAATAGCGCACATTGTCCTCGAAGGAGGCAACCCCGATAGAAATACTCAGGTCAAAACTGCGGTTGCCGTTCACATACTGCAGTTCTACAGCTTCGGTGAGGATCTTTTGAGCAGCTTGTTCGGCTTGCTCAATATTTTTCCCAGCTAGCAG
Organism: Verrucomicrobiia bacterium; assembly: GCA_036804205.1. GTDB lineage: Bacteria > Verrucomicrobiota > Verrucomicrobiia > Chthoniobacterales > CALDSX01 > DAIRSW01. Next base: position 9,295 of record DAIRSW010000048.1, read on the forward strand.
GGCCACGAACTCGTCACCGCCGAATCGAGCGACTTCAGCCTGGTCACCGAGGCAAGATGCCAGCAAGTGAGCTACTTGAATGAGCATTTCATCACCGGCCCCATGGCCGAGCGTGTCGTTGACGAACTTCAGATTGTCGACGTCCATGTAAAGGATGCAGCCGGTATCCAGGGTGTGAGGACGCATTTCTAGTTCCACTAAAAGCTCTTCAAAACGGCGGCGACTCAGGAGGCCCGTCAACTGATCGCGGTTCGCGTAATATGCAAGCCGCTGCTCTGTGAGCTTAACCTCGGTCACGTCGCGAGCCACCAGCATGGATCGGCTTTCCCCCTCGGCGCCAACAAAAGGGCGCACCGACACATCAAGCCACGACCAGCCGCGTTGCATGCGCTGCATTCGAATGACCAGCCGGTCGGCTTTTTCTGGGTCGGGCCCTGGGCTATCAAACATTGTCGCTAAAGCAGCCTGGTCTTCAGGGTGAACGTAGTCCTTAATGTTTTTCGAAAGAAATTCCTCCGGAGCGAAGCCCAAAATTTGCCGGCTGTTGGGCGAGACATAGAGAAATTTTCCGTTGTCGCCCACTTCAAGCAAAAGATCATGGGCGTTGCTGGCCAAGGCTTCAAATCGTTGTTTGACCAAAAACAACTCTCTTCGAGACGCCTGGCGCTCCTCCTCGCTCATGGCGCGGTATTCGTCCTGCTTTTGCTTTTCGGCGACGTGATGAGTCACCCGCGCGACCAGCTCTCGAAGGTTAAAAGGTTTGGTAATGTAATCGGTGACGCCTAATCCGAAACCTTTGAGCTTATCCTCCTGGCTAGTCATCCCGCTGAGCATGATGATCGGAATTCTTTCCAATTGCGGACGCTGTTTAATCCAGCGACACAGCTCGTAGCCGCCCATGTCCGGAAGGCCTAGATCCAGAAGGACTGCATCGACCGGCTCTTGCAACAAAATGTTCATCGCACCTCGTCCCGTCTCTGCTGAAAGTGCCTCGAGACCATGGATTTTTAAGGCCTGTCCAAGAACATCAATGATCTCAACTTGGTCATCGACGACAAGAACTCGGGCTGGGTTTCGCATTGTCACACCTACAACACGTTCTTGTCCGCCCTCAAGCGCGAAAATTGTGTTCCTGAGATGACAAGCCTTCTCTCTCGTGGCAGAATACAACTTTCTTCGCGCGATGACCCGACAGACTCTTTCCCAAATTTACGACAAGATCGAAGGCCTTGTCATTAAACTGCCGGGCCCGGTGCAGGGTCCGATCATGAAAGAACTCCGGCCAATTAAGGAGCTTTTTCTTGAGCAACGCACCCCGCGTTTGTTATTGGTCGATTCGCACCCGGAGAGTGTCGGAATACTATTCGAGGCGCTTCTGGATCGGCCTTGCTGGACTCCAGATCTTGAGGACCGGTTTTTAGCGCAGGATCAAGACTGGATTTCCTTCGGCAACTCTCAGCGTGGTCGTCTCAGCCTCAAGACCTTAAGCCATACGACATCTCTGCAGAGAATTAGAACTCATAAGCCGGACGCCATTATTTTTCCCTTGGGAGCACAGGCCGACCCAACCGATAAGGAAACGCAGGAGGCCTTGGCAAACGTGTGTCGGCTAGTAGAAACCTTTCTTGAAGAAGAACCGCCTTTGGCCACCCCACCGCTGTTGATGGCCTTGCTAGCTCAAGGTTTGGATGTGGAATCAACTCAACAGCGTCGCAAGGAATTGCGAAAAATCTTTTTAGAACGACCGGAACTCGCAAGGGTCTACGCGGGAAGCCTGCTCCTGGGAGGTCGCCCTCGGCTGCGCGCCGATCAAAGTGTTGATCATGGCTCTTTACATACGCCCTTTACCGAAGCACGCCAGGAAGGCATTGAGCTGTTAGCCAATGAGATGCCTCGCGAAGCGCGTTTGGAATTTGCCCGTATTTTTGGAGCTCGACAAGCGCAATTGAACATCGCTCACACCCTCAACAAATCTTTCAGCGCAGTGGCCTTTGTTCTGGGCACCCAACCGATTCCATTTGCTGATCTGCCTCTTCTCACAACTTTGCAGACCGGGCTAGTAGCTGGCACCATTTACATTAGCGGGCAAGAACTCGATATGAAGCTCGGCGCACAATTTCTTGCCGCCATGGGCATCAATTTTGGAGCGGCCGTGGTAATGCGTGAGACGGCGCGCGGCTTAGCGAAGTTTGTTCCCGGCTGGGGTCATGCCATTTCCGGTGGTGTGGCTGGCGCTGGCACATATGCCATCGGACGAGCAGCAGCGGCGCATTTTATTGAGCAGACCACCATGAAAGACGCCCAACGGCTTTTTCAAAGTGTGCGCAAGAAAAAAATGGCCGAGCTTGACCAGGAATGAACCCTTCACAACTGCGTGAAGTCCTCGCGCAGATCGAACATCATCCCATAAAACGCTTAGGTCAGAATTTTTTGCATGACCAAAATCTGGCCGACTTTGTTGCCAAGCTTGCCGTTGGAGCTGACCCTTCCATGCCGATGGTGGAGATTGGTCCCGGTTTAGGAGCTCTCACCGCAGCGTTGATTCGACAAAAAGCTTGTCTGGTTGCGGTGGAGAGGGACCCGAAACTCGCGGCCTGGTTAAGCCAACGTTATTCGGAAGTGCAGGTTCACCACGCTGATGCGCTTGACTTTGATTGGCGCATTCTGGCACCGGCCGGGCCCCACGTTTTGGTGGGCAACTTGCCATACAACATTAGTTCCCCGCTTCTAGAAGTTTGGCTGCAAGATTGTCCTCTCATCGTCCGGTCGGTCCTCATGGTACAGTGGGAATTCGCTCAACGAATTTTGGCCGAGGCCGACGAGGCGGAGCGCAGTGCCTTAGGAGTCATGATGCAATTCCAATGGAATATCGTTTTGGAACGCAAGGTGGGGCCGAATGTTTTTTACCCGAAACCGGATGTGGCCTCGGCAGTGATCCGACTTGAACGTAAACCGGCGAGCCCAGAGTCTCTTTGCGATCGTCCGACTTTGTTGACACTGGTGCAGGCCGGCTTTCAGCAGCGACGGAAGCAACTGCGATCTTCTTTAAAAGAGTTTACCTTGGACTGGTCCCGAGCGCCGATTTCTCCGGAACTACGAGCGGAGAATGTGACAACGGCACAATGGGTTTCTCTGGCACAGCTGTTGCGACCGCCTGGCCTAGCCCAGCGTGAAGCTGAAGAAGTCTTTGATGTGCTGGATGAAAATGACCAAGTGCTTTATCAGGCGACAAGAAAGGAGGTGCACGTTCAACAACTCCGGCACAGGGCGGTCCACATCTTATTGCAGAACGAGCGAGGTGAACTGCTTTTGCAAAAGCGTTCTTTTCTCAAAGACAAACATCCGGGAACATGGGACTCAAGCGCAGCCGGCCATGTGGATGCTGGGGAAGACTATGAGCAGTCGGCCCAGCGCGAGGTTTTGGAGGAGTGCGGCGTCCGAGTGAGTCTTCAGCGCATTGGCCTCTTGCCACCACAGGCCGATACGGGTTTTGAGTTTATTGGGCTGTACTTCGGGAGGCATGAAGGCCCTTTCACTTTTCCGGTTAGTGAGATTGAAGCTTTACATTTTTTTCCCATCCCGGTTGTCGAGCAGTGGCTTCAGCAGCGGCCTCAGGATTTCGCGCCTGGTTTTTGCCAATGCTGGCCTCATTTCTTGCGGTGGCTAGCCGAGTCATGAGCCGAGGTCCTGGGCATCGAACTCCTCGAATTGCCAAGTTTTTTGTTTGGGAGGCCTGAGGTGCGATCCATGGCGCTGGCGGAAGACTCGGAAGATATCGTCAAAACCTTGAGATTGCGCCGCATAAACCAGGCGCATGAGGTCTCCTAGTTTTCCCTTGGGAAAACCACGCAGGGCGAACCACGCCACATACTCGCGGGGCAGCTCATAGAGAGGCAGGCCTTTGGGCGGGTATTTTTGCGGCCCAAAAAGCCCAAAAGGCATGTGATAATGCTCAATCTCGCGCCAAAGTTCGGGGTCACAGGGGGGGAGCTCGTTTGCGTTCACGTTGTCAACGATTTCACTAACTAGTGGTAAACCAAGGGGGATTTCTAGGAAAAAATCCTATTGAGGAGATTTTGTTACTTGAGCTCCCGGTTGAATGGGGTCAACTATTCAACATCTCCGAAAGAAGCCATGAATTTCTGGTCAATCCAAGTCAATAGGCTAGTACAGATGAGAGCTCCATGGGTTGGCCATTGGAGTTTAGGCTTGTTCGCGGTGCTCTTGATTGCGTTTTTCTATGCCTTCAGCACGGGCTGGGCGGTGCTAGTTCCTAACACCGCCTTGTCGTCAAGGCATAACCTAGCTGAGCTTGCCCAAGCGTTCCAAGTTGAACTCAGCGAGGAGGAGCGAGCCATCCTTGCGAGGTGGCAGGTGATCCGGGTAGGGGCCGACCCTACTTGGCCGCCGTTTTCCGAAAGAAACGCGACCGGGAAATGGTCGGGCATTGACATTGAGTTTCTGCGTGTTTTGGAGGTGATTGTTGGAGTTCGATTGAAGCTCCAGGGGGAGGCCGAGAATTGGTCGGAGCTTCTTGCTCAGGCGCGCAAGGGGGAGCTGGATCTTTTGCTGAGCGTTGCACAAACGCCACAACGCTTGGAATTTCTCAAGTTTTCTGAGCCGTACATGGAGCTGCCCTCGGCAGTCATCACTCGGATGCAGGAACCTTTTGTGGTGAACATGCAATCGCTGCGAGGCCGGGTCATTGCCGTTCCTCGCGATCACGTGATTGGGGAGGCCATTGAGGCCGAAAGTAGCTCAATCATCATCAAAATGGCCGACAATGTTGCCGAAGCCTTGATGATGGTCTCGCAGGGGGAGGCGGATGCTTACATTGGGGACTTGCCGGGGGCTACTCATGTGATTCGTGACATGGGCTTGAGCAATCTCAAAATCTCGAACGTGATTCGGACGGAATTTCCCTTACGCTACGCCGCTCCGCAGCAGGCGGTTGAGCTACTGCCTATCCTGAACAAAGCTCTGGCATTTGTTCCCGAGAGCCTGCGACAAGAGATCCTCGACCGGCATATCCAAATGCCTCTCGAAGGGGTTTTGGTATGGGATGCCATTAAAGCACCAGTTTTCATCGTGGCCGGGGCTATTTTGGCGCTTATCATTGCAGGGATCACATGGAACCTCCTTCAGCGCGAAGAAATTCAGCAGCGCAAACGTGCCGAACAGGAAGCGCGTGATGCCCACCAAAGCATCCAGCGACTGGTGGATGAAAAAAATGAGCTTTTGAATATGGCAGTGCACGATCTGCGCAACCCGCTGCACAGCATCCTCGCACAGGCCGAAATGCTGGCCATGAACCCAACCGAGAATTCTCGCGCCACCCTGGAAAAGATGGCCACGCTCGCGGAGCGTATGAGTGCTCTCCTTGACCAGCTTGCCGCCGTGACTGTCCTGGAGGAGGGCCGACGTGACTTTGTTTGTCGTCCGGTCGATTTATCGGCCACTGTTGCGCGCGTGGTTGATCCTATTAAGGCCACCGCTGCGACAAAACGGATTCAGCTTAAAATCTTCAGCCCACGCGATTCCGTGGTGGTGTCTACTGACCAATTGGCGGTTGAACAAATTATTGAAAACCTGGTGAGTAACGCGATTAAGTTCTCGGACTCCGGCAAAGGCGTGCAGCTCATTCTTTGGGAGGACGAAAGCTCCGCGGGCTTTGATGTGACCGATCATGGCCCTGGCATCGCGCCGGGCGATCGGCCCAAACTTTACACCAAATACGGACGGCTTCAGGCTAAACCGACCGGGGGTGAAAGCAGCACTGGTCTGGGTCTTGCGATTGTGAGACACTTGGTGGATGGCGTCGGAGCTTCTGTGGATTGTTTTTCTGAGCTCGGGCAGGGGACGACCTTTAAAGTGCGTTTTCCAAAAACCAATCCACCTCTGGGTCAGTAAACGCAGGACGCCCGTACCTAGGTTTGGGCTTGGGCGTCTTTCATGGCTTGAATCTTTTTTGTAAACTTTGGCGAGACATGGGCATAGTCAGGATATTTCTCCGGGGCAGAAGGATCAAGATACCGCCAGTGCTTGTAGGCCCATAACCAAAGATCCGGTCGAGCAAGAATGCGCTTCTGATAGGCCGCCCAACACTGGCGGGCTATGTCCTCCAGGCTCAGACCCTCGGAACTCTCGATGGGCTCAAGGGCTCGAATCAACACCCGCCCGTCCGGAAGCGGCTCAGATTCCAAAATCAAAATCGGAGCACCACTGCGTTGATGAAGCAACGCATGCAGCATGGTCATGTTTTGCCAGCGACCAAAACTATCCAACACCACTGAGGGTTGGTTGGGATGCAATGTCAAATCCACCAGGAGTCCAACCCTTCCGCCTCGTTTGAGTTGTTTAAACATCCTCAACATGGCTCCCTGCTTGGATGCCACCGTGTTGCCGGAGCGTGTTCGCATTTTTTTGTAGTATTCTTCTATCAGAGGATTCTTAAAAGGCTGAGTTAGCGCCATGCCTTCAAGCCCTGCATGCGCCAGCATCAGCCCGATCCACTCGAAACTTCCGTAGTGAGTCAGAGTCAGAATGGCCGGTCCTTGACGCTCAAATTCTTTTTCGAAACCCTCGAGCACCACCCATTTTTTCCAGCTGCCACCCGACAAACGCTGTGCCCACAACAACTCAAGCGCGGCACGCACGATGTTCTGACAGGACTTTACTGCGATGTTTCGACGCCAAGATTCGTCTTTATCAGCAAAAACCAGGGCCAAATTCTGGTCGGCCACCACGCGACTTCTTCGGTCTAAGCGATACCATAACCAACCCCCTAAGTTGGCGAAGGCTATCATCAGTCTTCGGGGTAGGGCTCGTGTGAATAACGTCGCAACCAAGAGGCCCGAAAACTCCAATCGCCAACGGAGTTTTTTCCACCACATTCCTTGGTCAGTTTTAGTTGAATTCAATGGCTAAAAATGGTTAGTGTATACAATTGAAAAAGATTTTGCTTCTCGATGACAACTTGGAGGTGGTGGTTTTGTATCGCAACCTCCTTTCCCGCATGGGTTACGAGGTCAAGACCTTCACTCAAGGTCAACAAGCCTTGAACACGCTCGCTTACGAAGCTTTCGATCTCATCATCACTGACCTCAAAATGCCGGGAATGGGCGGGCTCGAGTTCATTGAAAACATTCGGGAAACCGAGATCAGCTCGAAGATCTTAGTCATCACCGCATTCCCAACCATGGCAGATGCGAGAGCTTTTGCCAAACTTCGCGTTAATGGCTATCTGACCAAACCCGTATCGGTGGAGGATTTAGAACGAACGGTGCGTTCTTTGGTTCCGGTAGAGGACCCTGCTCCGCAGTAGGTTCCGCAGGTAGCGCCTTTTTTGCAACGGCTCTCAAAGCGTTGCGCTCTAGCGAACTTAAGAACGAAAACCCCGTCGTTCCTTACGAAGGCTAGGCCCTTTGGGCGGAATGGGGTTAGGCATTTTCGGACGCTTTTTCGCTTCCGGCGCACGAATCAAATGCTCCTCCAGCGTGACGATCACTTCCTTGTTGAGCGAACGCCCATGCGTCACAGCAGCGGACTTAAGACACTCATAAACATCCTCAGGTATATTACGAACTAGCAAGTCAGGCACCCTCACAGGAATATCATGAAGCCGGAGGAGGTCAAGCTGAGTGACCGCGCCCTCGCGCACTTTGCCCGGAAAAGCTTTGTTAGCAGTTGAGCGTCAGACCTTTAGGCCAGGCTCACTGACGACACTTTTTTTGCCGCTTCACAGTCGCAAATTCTTCTTGAGTTGCTGCAAGTGGGTAAGCAGGCGTTGTTGAAGCAGCGGACGGGAAATACCGTCGGCCTTGAGACCCGCCACCACGGCCAGCTTGCGCAGGTTTGCCACGCCTGGGTAGTGCGCCTTGAGCGCAGCGGCGATGTCTTGCTCGGGGAGTTTGACGAGATCCAGCAGGGCGTTCCTGTCTGTGGGCGCTTGCACCCCCTGAGCCCGGAGGCGCACCTGCCAAGCATTTAAATAAGCACTAGCCTCGCCGTGCTCCTGTGCTGCACGCAAAAACTCTTTCAGCTGTGCTGCCGGTGTTTTGCTCTGCAGACCGAGTCCGCAATCGCGTTTCGCCCAGGACGTGAAATCCGACTCCTTGCTGCTGGCCCGAGCTAAAGGCGACGCCAAAAGGGCTTGCAGTTCCGCAAGGTTCGGCACGCTGTCTCGAGGATCATTGGCAAGAAGCGCGCGAACTTGCTGACAAGACTTTTCTAGTTTTTTAGACAACTGCCGCAATTCCGGCTGGTCAGATTCAGCGGCAGCAATCTCTGAAGCGGTTTGTCGAAGCAGACGTGCTAATTGTTGGTAAGAATCCATAACGACTCAGGTGCGAGGTAAAGCGTCCGTGTGAGCGAGAAAACTTTCCGCCAAACGAGCAAAATCAAAAGCCCCGTTACTACTCGGCGCATGCCGAAGCACGGGAAGGTGCATTCCGGTTGATTCGGCAACTTTCACGCAGCGCCGAATGGGCGGTTGCAAAACAGCGGCTTGCTGGTGCGCCTGACCGGTCTCGCGCATTTGCATGAGCAGCACCTCCACGTCGGCAACTCCGCGCTCCAACACATTTTGGTTACGAACAAAATGACTTACGATCAAGGCCGCCAGCTCCGGGGCACGTCGTCCGGCCAGCTGCCCACTCACGGATTTCCCGAAATCTTGCAACAGCTCGCCCAAAATCTGCACGCCTGAGAACGAGAGGTAATCCGGGATAAAAGGTGCCACGGCATAATCCGAGGCAAAAAGTCCATTTCTTGTGATCGAATACACATTGGGAGGGCAATCAAAAAAAATGTAGTCGTATTGATCAAAGGCTGGAGCCAGGGCCCGCCGCAACCAGGTGTGGGGATGATGCCGGGTGGCGGTATGAATGCGCCCTTCAATCTTTAAAAGGTGCACCCCAGCAGGAAGCAGATCCAGGCCGTCGATACCTTGGTAATCCGATGTGGGCATTCCTCGACGAATCGCCTTCTCCAAGTCAAAACGGCTCGTTCCTTTGATATAGTCTTCAAAAATCTGCGTCACAGATTGCACCGGCTTGCTATCCACCTCGTCTTTCCACATTTGAGGGTCCATGAGCCAAAGACTCGCCGACGACTGAGCATCAAGGTCGACCACCAAAACCCGTTTTTGGTGATATGCGGCCAAGGCAGCGCTGAGGTTTACGACTGTTGCAGTCTTGCCAACCCCGCCCTTGAAGTTAAGAAAGGCTATGGAAAGGGCTCCCATTC
>DAIRSW010000049.1:0-7632 GCA_036804205.1 Verrucomicrobiia bacterium
AAAGCATTCTGGCACGCCTGCGCGACTCTTGCAAGTCTGCTAACCGATTTTATGACGTGCTTCTGAGATTAAAGGCGTTCAGCCCTGGTTGAGCTGGGCTTTTGCTTGTTGCCACAAGTCGTTCAGTGTCTCTTCGGAGGCATCGGGTAGTTGAACCCCTTGTTCCTTGGCGAGAAGCTCGACGTGCCGAATGCGTGATGAAAAACGCTTGGTAGCCGCTCGCAAACTTAACTCGGCGCTTACGCCGTAGCGTCTGGCTAGGTTCACAGCGGTGAATAACACATCCCCGACTTCCGCCTCGACTTGATCTACGTCACCTGACTGCCCGGCCTCCACCAGTTCGCGCAGCTCACTCTGCATTTGATCCAGAACCGCACCGTTACTGCTCCAGTCCATGCCCAGCCGGGTGGCGCGCTTTTGTAACTTTTGAGCTTCAGACGCCGCCGGCAGGCCGGGGGGTATCCCGTCCATAACCGAGGTGCGCTCTTGTTTTTCCTGACTTTTAATGGCTTCCCATTGAGTTAGGACTTCATCGGAATTTTCGAGACTGATCTCGCCGAAGACATGGGGGTGACGTCGAATGAGCTTTTCTGTGACCTCCTGAGCAACCTCATTCAGGGTAAAGGCATGGCGTTCGGCGGCCATTTGACTGTGCAGGACCACATGAAGAAGGAGGTCCCCTAGCTCTTCGCGCAGATCGGCATCAGTGCCATGTTCGATGGCTTCCAGCACCTCATAGGTTTCTTCAATAAGCGCTTCGCGGAGAGTGGCGTGGGTTTGTTCGCGATCCCACGGGCAACCGTCCGGTGCACGAAGACGACACACCACTTCGGCTAAAGCCTCTAAAGCCTGCCCGGCTTGCATTTGATCAGCGCCCTTCTCACCCTTCATGCTGGATCATCTTTTTCGAGCAACTGACTCCGGGCCTGCTCAAGTTTGGCGCGTTCTTCTGGGGTTAAACTGTTCATGCCGTGTTGCGCAATCTTATCGAGAATGGCATCAACGCTATGATCAATTTTGGACTTTTTGGTGGCACGTTTTTTTGGTAGATCGGCTTCTGGTTTGGGCAGCACCCGCAACTTACGGCGACTGCGCGACTCGGACATGCGTTCTTTCATTGTATCAATCCACTCATCAAGCCCGCTTTTCCCGGCCAACCAGCGGCTACCAAAAATTGCGGTGGCACAAAGAACGCCCAGGGCCACCAGGTAGACCGGCTGCCACACAGCTATATATTGAAGAGCGTGAATGCTGATGAGTGCAATAGCGAACCAACGTGCTTCAATGCCAAATAATAGCCTCACAGTTGGCATGAGAGTGCTAAATGCAACGAAAGCTCCAATATGAACCCATCTTGTTCCCGCTAGCGCTCCTTCCCCAAAAATATGAGTTAGAGAAAAACTAAGCGGAACGCAGAGCCACAACATTCCGTAGAGGATGAAAAGGCTGCCACGCCCTAGAATTCTTTCTAGCTCCATTCCAAAGAAGTAGAAAAAGAACAGCATGATGAGAAACCAGATCGGCTCGATGACTCGGATGTCGTTCACCAATCCATAGGTGATGGGACGCCACCACTGGTTCTCACCCACGGTTTGTGCGGACGTAAAGACGAGATTCCTAGCCAACTCATCCGCACCGGCGGCGGACATGAAGGCCCAGACGACCAAGCTGAGTAAGTTAAGCCCCACCAAGAGCGTGACGCCATACACAGGCATTTGCCCAATGTGCATGATCGGCTGCAAATTGTAAGGGGAATAACTTGGTGATTGGAAGTTCATAGTCTTGTTACGCTTGACGCGGAAGAAACGAGCCATCTTCACCCTCAAGCCGTGGAAGTCGCTGCGGGTAACTTAAGGCTTTTCAGGAAGAAGTCCTCTTTTTCTTTTTTCAGCCAAGCACGACTTCCAATCAAAACGTTCCTGGCCGGCTCGAAAGCCCGGTAGGAGCGCGAGGGATCGGTAAAGGGCGTCGTAGTCACTAGCCGGGAGGACCGGTTGCATCCGACAAACTTCATCCAGCGCTGCAATAAGTTGGTCGGCCGCGCTTTGTTGATTACTCAAAGCCACAGCGGAACTGCGGCGGCGACGCAGATCATCGAGATGATCTGCTCCTAAGCCCCCACTGTCTTCAGCGGCGTCCTTGTAGGCTTCCATGCTTGGTAGCACCACTGTCTTGGTGCGAGGAAAATAACTACTCATCAAATTCCAGGGTTCGCCGTCCTTGGCTTGATCTCCGCCGAAGCGGAAATCGGTGCGCACCAGGACTGAGGGGATGTCGGCCATTTTTGCAAAACAAAATTCCACCACCGTTCCGGAATCCAACTCCGGCCCATCGTAGTGGAAAATTCCCACATGACAGTCAAACAGGGTAAGCAAATCCTGATCGCGGATTTCGTGCGCATGCCGTTCGCGCTGCTCCAAATTCTGGGGCAGCACTGGCAGATAGCGTTCTTGGGAACGATGAAAAATTTCTTCCGCCAAAACCGCGTTACCCAACAAGTGTTTGGCACTGAACAGTTCGCCAGCGAAGTAAATACGAAGAGGATCGGGCATACGCCATCAAAGAACAGGGCACTCTATTTGCCAAGCAAGAATTTTGGTCGCCGAAGAATCGTGTCCTGCGTCACTCGGGTCCCTTTCGCCCTTCCAGCCAGGGCGCTCTATCTAGTCCTCCCGACCGGGCTGTCGCCTCAGCGCTTTAACCTGACCTCGTTGTCGCTTTTTTTTGACCATTTCTTTTTGCACCCCATACGGCCGCTTGCGATTGCGGCGCCGTGCTTTTTCTTGGGTATCGCGACGCGCTTGGCGAGCTGCTTCAACTTGTGCAATGAGGCGCTCTGCTAGTCGTGCTCGAGCCAAGAGTCGATTCTTTGCTTGCGACCGATGATCCTGCACGTGCACCACCGTGTTTGTCGGAATGTGCCGCAGACTCACGGCTGTGGAAACTTTGTTCACGTGCTGCCCTCCTGGGCCGCTAGCCAAGGAAAAGGACTCCACCAAATCCTCGGCAGCCACCCCAAGCTTTTCCAAGGGATCTTCCATGATGCCTTATCGAGAGACGGTAAAAGTCTCGCCGGAACTCGCCGTTTGCAGGACCACCTGGTCACGGCGCAGGTCTAAAACTCGATAAACCTGGGTGGGATCCGAGGGCAGCGTGAATTCGTCAGCCGAGCGCACTCGGATGGCTTCAGGTTCTCCTTCGATTCGCAGCATAGCGTAAGCTTGACCGGCCCGGGTGGTAAGCCCTTGCACCAAGCGAAACTCTTGGCCGGAACGGCGATCGCGGACTCTGGCCTCAGACGCTTCAGCCCGATCACCAGATTTGTCGACCACCACGCGTTCGCGAATTTGCGCCACCACCAAGTTAGTGGATTCTATGGAATCGCCTTCTCGGGCATACACCCGGCGATCGGAGCCATCCAGTAGTTGAAATTCACCAATGCCCGCTCCGACGCCGGTCAGCATGACGGGTAAAGCGCTTTCTTGGTAGTCTTCCAAGGTCATGTTTGGGGTATCAAGCCCCATTGGTGCTGGCCCTATCCCAGGTCCAACTTCGTTAAGAAGATCGTCCGGGCTCAAGTCTTCGACCGGAGGCGGGGTGGGTCGCACTTCTGCGACCACCGGGGGAGTGGGGATTTCCACTTCGTCGGGCTGTTCCCGCTCAACAAATCCTTGGTCGTTTGATCGGTCGGTCTGCGTGCTGGCGACTGTGACCGGTTCGGTATGGTCCTCCGTAATCTCAATGCCCTCCGCAATCTCAACGCGCTCGGAAGGCTCGGTCACGTCGTCGGTTTCCGGTTGGTCGGGAGTTGGCTCCGGTGTGGATGGCACCTCGACCAGAGCCGGTGTTGTCATGGGCTCTGGGCTGGGCTCGGGCACAGGGGTGGGAGTGGCTTCCACGGGATTCGGGGTGGTGCTGACGTCTAACGACGGGGACGGATCACGGCGTGCCGTGATCATTGCCTGTTCTGGCAAAATCCCGACCTCAGCGTTCTGCAGGAGCAAAGCCAGTTGCGGATGAAATCGGTGCCGCGCGTAAGCTGCGGCGGTGTGTCCTTCCCGATCAGCCTTTAAAGGATCGGCTCCTTTTTGCAAAAGATAACGGGCGATGTCCTCGTTGCCGGCGGTAGCGGCGTGGATGAGAGCGGTCTTTTCATCCCGATCAGTGGCATCGACCTCGGTGCCGTTGTCGAGTAGAGCCTCGACCACTTCAAGGTGGCCGACCCTAGCTGCGATGGCCAAGGCGCGTGCCTGCTGATCCGCACTGTGAGGCGTGAGCAGACCGACCACCCTGGCGTGCCCTTGATTGGCGGCTTTGGTAATGGCCGACCAGCCTTTATCGTCGGTGGGGCGGGTGTCTGCTTTTGCCTCAAGCAAAATTTCGACCACTTCGGCCCGATTGTGAAAGGCGGCTTGCATGAGGGCGGTGATGCCTTCCAAGCCTTGAGCATCCGGGTTTGCCCCTCGTTCCAGAAGGAGATTGGTGGTTTCTGCATTGCCCTGCTCAGCGGCCATCATCAGTGCGGTGTATCCTTCGATATTAAAGGCGTCTGCATCCATGCCGGCGGTCAAAAAGAGATCCACGGCTTCGGTATCGTTACGGCCTGCGGAGGCAACAAAATCTTCCACGGTGAATGGAATGTTTTCTCTTTCTAAGCGAGCCAAAGCACGTTCGTCAGGACTACTGCATCCCGTGAAAAAGAGAAGAGTGAGCATCATGCAAGCCCAAGGCCTAGCCCGTATGGCCAGTTTTTGGCAGAGCGGTATGGGGGGCAAAGGTGATGTGGAAACCAGATCGGGCATAACAGCGATAGAGCCAAGTGATTGCAGGGTAGCATGAAGGCAGGATAGATCAAAGGGCGTTTACGTAAGAACAAAGGTTGGGGGGATCTGCAATAAAGTGCAAAGGATGCAGAACTGGCCAATTTGGGCAGCGGGCAGTCTGGGCGAAATGGAAGCTCATTTTCCTCTGGGGCAAGTGAATGGGGTTGCCGTTCTGTGCATGCTCTTTGGCCCAGAAGAAATTCTTTGGTGTTCCGCTGTTTCGAGCGCAACGTAAGTGATGTATTTTCGAAGTCTTCTTTTCCTTCCTTCTTGCTGTGTGCTCACCCTGTTGGTGATGACGTCTTGTGTGGCGACCACACCCGCTCCCGCTTCTAGCAGGCTTGCACCGTTGGGCGATCCGCAGGTCATGAAAATTGGACGGCAGATTTGGCAGAATGAATGTGCCGGAACGGTTGAAGGGCTGACCAGCTGGAATGCCGGTGAGGATTTTGCCTCGCTAGGAATCGGGCATTTTATTTGGTATCCAGAGGGCAAGCGTGGCCCGTTTGAGGAAAGCTTCCCGGCGCTGATCGGCTATCTGCAACAGCAGGGAGTTCGGCCTCCTGCTTGGACCATTCATCGGCCTTGCCCTTGGCCTACTAAAGCGGTGTTTGATGCGCAACAGAATAGCGCGCAGATGAAGGAATTGCGGGCCTTCTTGGCCGACACGGTTTTGCTGCAAACGAGGTTTATCATAGCCCGGATGGAAGCCTCGCTGCCCAAAATGCTGCAAGCGGCTCCGCGCGGCCGAGCGGAGCATGTGCGCGCTCAGTTCTATCGTCTGGCCGGAAGCACCGCCGGGATGTATGCGCTGATCGATTATGTGAACTTCAAAGGCGAAGGCGTATCACCTACGGAACGTTACCGAGGACAGGGCTGGGGCCTGCTTCAGGTATTGGACGGAATGCCTGGCACCACGGCGCAGCCGGTGCGTGAGTTCGCCGAGAGCGGCAAACGAGTCTTGGCTCAGAGGGTTCGAAACGCGCCTCCTGCTCGCAACGAAGGCCGTTGGACCGCGGGCTGGAACAACCGGATGGATACCTATCCCCGCTTTTAATCGGCCCTGAGTGGGCGTTCGCGCATCCCTAAAACCCCAATTTGAATCACCATGAAGTCGATGAAGAGCATGAAGCTAATTCACTTCAGGCCATTCTAACTCTCATGATGAATTTGCCCGTTGCTCGACTTTGAGCGGTGCGGTGTTTTAGGATTAACCTAGCCCAGGGATGCCGCCTAGGCCTCCGGTGATTTTGGCCATCTGCTTGGCTTGATGCTCGCGACTTTTGGTGAGAGCTTCCTGGACCCCTGTAAGAACCGCGTCTTGAACCATTTCCGCATCGCCCATTTCGATGAGCTCCGGAGCGATGACAATCTGGGTCACCTCACCGGCTCCGTTCGCGGTGACTTCGACACGTCCTCCGGCCACCGCGACTTTAATCTCTTCGGCGGCGAGATCTTCCTGCATTTTTTGCGCTTGGCGCATCATTTTCTGAATGTTCATAGGATCGTCCTTACCACATGACCCGGGAATTGCCAAAGATCACGGTATATCTTTTTGCTTAGGTTTTGGAAATCAGCGTGCCTTCAAATATCTTCAGCGCCATTTCAACCAATGGGTCAGAGTCAAAACTTTTGGCTTCGCTTTCAGGATCAAGTCCTCGTTTAACCGCAACCTCGGGTTCCTGCTCGGCAGCTTGGATTTGCAAGCGCACCGGGGCGCCGAGCAGCTGTGACGCATCTTTCTCAAGCTCGCCTTGCGTGTTGAGCAACTTTTGGAGAGTAAGTTTGTCTCTCTTGGGTAGCTCAATCACGAGAATATTTTGTTCGTTCCAGCCTAACGACTGCCCTGACTCGGCCAGTTCGGCGAGCAAAGGGTGTTTGGTGCGCATAATCTGGCACAGTTTGGTCCAGGCCACACTTGGGTCAATCTTAGTTAGGTCGACCGGAGAAGCCGGAGTAACCGGGGTTACGGGAGGAGCAACCGGGGCTACGGGAGCCACCGGATTAATTGCATCTTTTTCAGTTGCCCCTGCTGTCAGTGCGCGCGCTCCTGGCAAAGGTAGAGCTTCTTCGGTCGGCTTCTGTGCCAGAGTGACCGGCGGTTTTTCCGATTCGTCGGGGAGGCTTATCGAAGCGACTTTGCTAGGCGCTTGCAGTGGGGTGTTGTTTCGCGGGGGTTTCGGTTCGGCTGCTTTGGCTGGCTTAGTAGGAACCGCATCGCCGAGAACTTGGTGAAGAGCTTCGTCGAGGGTGACCTGACCGAGCCTGTGCATGGCATGCAGGATGGCAACCTCCAGTTGCAGTTGTTTGTTAGTGGCCCATTTCATCCGGCCTTCGGTGGCGGAGAAATGTTCGACCAGCCAGATAAGGCGCTCGGTGCTTATGGATTGGGCCTGCTGCTCCAAAGATTTTTGACGGCTCGGATCCAGCTCGACAAGCTGGGAGAGGGACATCTGAGCCATCAACACATCCCGCAGATGTTGAATGATGTCATCCAATAACCGGGTCAGATCTCGACCCCGTTCCGCTAGCTCTGCTAGCAACCGCAAGCACTGCTCGGGCTCTTGATCGAAGATCGTTTGGGTCAGTTTTTCAATGTGCTCATGCGAGGCGAGGCCAAACACTTCGGCCACATCCTGCGCCGAAATTGAGCCACCACAAAACGCAGCCAGTTGATCGAGCATGGACTCGGCATCACGCAAGCCGCCCTCGGCGACCTGAGCGATGGTGCGTGCCCCGTCCGGCTGCAGATCGATTTTCTCAAGCTGGGCAATTTTCAGCAGATGTTCCGCGATGCTTGCAGTGGGAA
>DAIRSW010000049.1:7642-18248 GCA_036804205.1 Verrucomicrobiia bacterium
CACTTTATGAGCCTCGGTTGTGGCGAAGATGAACTTCACGTGAGCTGGAGGCTCCTCCAACGTTTTTAAAAGGGCGTTGAAGGCCGAGGTCGAGAGCATGTGCACCTCGTCAATAATGTAGATTTTAAAGCGATCACGGGCGGGCATGAAGCGGGCATTTTCTCGCAGCTCCCGGACTTGCTCGACGCCGTTGTTGCTGGCGCCATCGATTTCGATCACGTCCAGGCACTGACCTCCAGCGATCTCGATACAGCTTGGGCATTGCCCGCATGGATTTACGGTGGGGCCTGCTTTGCAGTTGAGAGTTTTGGCGAGAATTCGCGCTGTGCTGGTTTTGCCAGTGCCCCGAGGCCCGACGAACAGAAAAGCATGAGCCAAGCGCCCACATTCAATCGCATTCGCGAGCGTCCGGGTGACGTGCTCTTGCCCTATGACCTCCGTAAAGGTCTGCGGACGATATTTCCGGGCGAGAACGGTGTAGTTTTCCACGATTCTATCCTAACGAGCTTCCGGAGACAGAAAACACTCGATCACAAAAGGTGCTTGAACTGCTTTCCGGAGAAGTCTTACTCGATGACTTCGAAGATTTCGAAATCGTCAAAATCGGCAGTAACAATGGCGCGCTTGTTGGTGCGCACGTAGACCTCGACGTAAGCGGCTTCCATGGGAGCTTCGGCATCGAGCGTGCAGGTCTCCCAGTCGGAAGGCTCTTGCGGCAGCTCTGACATGAATCGGTGTTCGGTTTCAATGGGCTCGCGGTCGACCGTCATGAAGCGTAAAAAGACATTAACTCCTCGCCCTTCGATGACACGGCAAGCGAAGTTTAGACGGTAAAGTCCCCCTGGTCTGATGCGATAAAATTGTGAGCGGACAGTGACGTCTTCACCCTGCAACGTATCTTGGACTCGTAGGCCCATGTTGCCATTCTGAGCGGCTTCAAAGGCTGCGAGGGCTGAATTTTGTTCTGCCTCCACAATAACGCGCCATCCAAAAAGGCCCCCTTCAAATCCAGGATTGACCAAGTCAATACGGTGACCTGGGAGGAGCTCTTCCTCTTGAGCCGAGGCTACTTCATCCTCGGCTTGGGCGACAGATTGTGTGATGCCGATGCTTGTGGCTAGCAATAAAACTGCCGCGAACGGAAAAAGACGAGAAAAACGAGAGTGAACGAAGTTCGGATTGGGCTCAAACATGTCTGTAACCAGAACCCAGACCGCATGATGGGCAACGAAAAACTTCGCCTAACCCGCATATTTCACACAGTGATTGCCTGGCGCGACTAGGGTGTGGCCATTGGGATCTGGTTGGGGGCTATCCGCGTTCTAGTTGGAGTGCACGTTGGCGCTCTGAAAAGTGCGGGCTAAGGTGCGGTGGTGTTGAAGAGGGATTTTCCAGAGGCATTTGCATTGAGCACTCCGCTCTACGACCGCGTTTCGTCCGCCAGAGTGCTTCTCCGAAAATAGGATCTCCCCCGCGTTATCTGGGACACTGCACAGACTTTCTGGCTTATCAGTATAGACGGAAAGGAACTTGTGAACCTATTTGGTAAATAAAAATTATTAGCTCTCCGCTCACCCAAACCGCGGGCCCGGGGACAGGAAATACAGCGTTAGTCGCTGGTGTGCCGAATTCGGCTCATCCCGATAGTTTTCACTATGCCTCATTCACGACTTTCACGATCAACGGAGCCCAGGCGGGCGATGTTTTTCAGCTCATTGGAACTGCTAGCAGTGAAAATACGATGGCGGTGAAGGGGATATTCATTCAACCAATTCCCCAGCCATCGGTTTTCGCCTTGGTTTCAGCTATAGGTGTGATGGGATTTGCGGTGTGGTCACGGCGGAAAAAACTTTGCGCCTAGTAGCTTTTTCTTAACCGATCGGCTTGAAGCCTCCGACCCTTTGTTGGTATCGCGTCGATGCCCTTTGAGCGGCAGTGCCAATCAGAAGCCCCTCAGGGTTTCCGGGCACCAAAGAAAATGCGCTTAGTAAGCTGCGCTAAGTATTAGTCTGCAGTTCCTCATACTTTAAAGCGATGGTCGAGAGAGGAGGCAAGGTGAGATTAAGAGACCAAGGCCGTCCGTGACATTCGACCGGGTCAGCCCACACGCCACCTAGATTGCCTTGGTTGCTTCCTCCGTAAATGCCGGCGTCAGTGTTCAGAACTTCTCGATAAAAGCCACCTTGCGGGGCTCCGATGCGATAGTTGTGCCTAACCACAGGCGTGGCATTCACCACGAAGAGCAACATTTCTCCTTGAGAAGATTTCCGCACGAAAGAGAGGCTCGAGCCTTCGCTGTCCTGGAAATCGATCCACTCGAAGCCTTCGTAACTATCGTCCACTTCATGCATGGGCGACTCGGTTTTGAGTAAATGATTAAGATCCTTAACCAAACGTTGCAGGCCTGAATGGGACTGGCCTTCTAACAAATGCCAATCCAGGCTCTGGTCGTAGCGCCACTCTTGCCACTGGCCAATCTCCGCTCCCATGAAAAGTAGCTTTTTCCCTGGATGCCCAAACATCCACCCGTAAAACATCCGCAGATTGGCGAACTTCTGCCACATGTCCCCCGGCATTTTTTCAAGAAGCGAGCCTTTGCCGTGCACTACTTCGTCATGGCTCAAAACCAAAATAAAGTTTTCGTGAAAAGCGTAGAGCAGAGAAAAGGTTACCGTGCCTTGGTGATACTTCCGGTGAATCGGATCGCGGCTCATGTAGAAAAGCGAGTCGTTCATCCAGCCCATGTTCCATTTATAACCAAAGCCTAGACCACCCAGGTAGGTCGGTCGGGAGACAAGTGGCCAGGAAGTTGATTCCTCGGCAATGGTCATCGTCCCAGGAAACTGCTCATAACAAATCTCATTAAGTTGTTTGAGGAAGAAGATGGCATCAAGGTTTTCTCGACCTCCAAAAGCATTGGGCACCCACTCTCCTTCTCGCCGCGAGTAATCGAGATAAAGCATGGACGCCACAGCGTCGACTCGCAGCCCGTCGATGTGGTATTGCTCCAGCCAAAATAAGGCGTTGGCGATCAGAAAATTCCGCACTTCATTGCGGCCGAAGTTAAAAATGAGAGTGCCCCAATCCGAATGAAAGCCTTGGCGCGGATCCGAGTGTTCATACAGCGAGGTCCCATCGAAGGAAGCCAAACCGTGAGCGTCCGAAGGAAAATGAGCCGGCACCCAATCCACGATCACTCCGATACCGGCCTGGTGACAGCGGTCGACAAACTCACGAAACTCGTCAGGATCCCCAAAGCGACTTGTTGGAGCAAAAAAACCGGTCACTTGATAACCCCAGGAGCCATCAAAAGGATGTTCCGCCACGGGCATGAGCTCGATATGGGTAAAACCCATGTCTAACACATAAGGAATCAGCTGATCGGCTAGCTCACGATAGCTGAGTGACCGGTTGCCTTCTTCAGGCACCCGCTTCCAGGAGCCAAGATGCACTTCGTAGATAGAAAGGGGTTTCCGATGCATTTCACCTTCTCGACGCTCGGCCATCCACGAGTCATCCGACCAGGTGTAGCGGTCGAGGTGAAACACCATCGATGCCGTTTGCAAGCCATGCTGTCCGTAAAAGGCGAAAGGATCGCTTTTTAAAGAAATGTCTCCGGACGCATTGATCAATTCGAATTTGTAGTGGGCACCCTCGTGCACGTGAGGGATAAAAATTTCCCAAACCCCCGCACCAGGATGGTTACGCATGGGATGACGGTGTCCATCCCATTGATTAAAGTCACCCACTACGCTCACCCGGTGTGCATTCGGTGCCCAAACCGCAAAATGCACGCCGTTGATTCCATCGATGGTCATTAGGTGCGCTCCTAATTTATCCCAAAGCCGCCAGTGTCGGCCTTCACCCATTAAATACATATCCAACTCACCGATCTGAGAAGGAAGACTGTAAGCATCCCAGACTTTGCGAATGTCAGCCCCCTCATGCACCTCAATCTGGTAGGAGATCGGGTCGGGCACAGACGCTTCGAAAAGACCTGCGGGATGGATTTTTTCTGCTGGAAACGAGTCAAGCACTTTCCCGTTCGGCGCGCTTTCCAATTGCAGAAAATTGACCTTTTCCGCGTAAGGTTGGAAAGTGCGAATGCACCAACCAGCGTGATGAGCGTGCAGACCTAAGATGGAAAAGGGATCGTGACATCTGGCTTCAACTACGCTCGCAATTTGATCGGGGGTTAAGGTAGGGCTCTTGAGACTCACGCCACAAACAAAGCATGCACCTGACAAACGGCAATGCTAAGCGAAAGAAAAAGCGGCGTTGCTTTGGGAACTGAACTTTCAGTTGTCGGAAAAAAAATGATGGAAACGTTATTTTTTTCTTGTGCAATCGCCTTTTTTTCGTCTGCATGTGAAGAGCCATTTCCAAGAGCAAAAATATTTAAGCTTATGCACACACTGCTTCGCCACTCCTCACTGCACATTCTTCGAGGATCACTCAAGAATTCCTGGCCGCTTCGCGGCAGCTTGGCCTTTTTCCTTGCCCTCGCGCTGGCCGCTTGTGGCCCGAAAGAGTCGCCCGAAACAAACAATAGCGATTCTCAAGGCACTAATCCCGAATCTCCGCAGCAGACCAGCAGCTTTGCTCCAGACGGTCAGGTTCGCGCTCAAGGCACCGATGGCGGCGGCACCACCGAGCCAAGCATCCCCGCAGGTCTTAGCGGGCCTGGCAGCGGACAAAACTTGTCAGGACAAGCCAGCCCCACTGCGTTGACCGAACGTCGCGAATCCACGGTCAACTTTGTCTATTTCACAGGCGAGCCAGGCACTCCCCAAGCTCGCGGTGGAGCGGCTCCGGTCTCCGTTCGAGTCGAGCCCAACCCAAGCCGTGAGCCTTCCGTCGGTGTGATGGAAGAATTTGCTAGTGGCACGGGCAATATGTGGCGCACCGCCGCTTGGATGGCAGCATTCAACTCCAGTATGGCTCGCGGCGAATCGATCGCCGAACACGAATTTCTTGTCCGCGTCGGCGGCCACGTAGATGGGCCTTCCGCAGGTATGCTCATCACTACCGTGATGTTGGCACTCCTCAATGGTGACGATATTTTGCCAAACACCACGATGTCTGGCACCATCAACCCCGACGGCAGCTGTGGCCCGGTGGGTGGATTGCCCCAAAAAATGCAGGGTGCCAAAGACAAGGGCCTTCAACGATTCGGCTTCCCGGTCGGTTCGCGTCAGGCGACAGATTTGGCGACAGGCCAAATGGTGGACCTCCAAGACTTGGGTCGTCGCTTAGGCCTCGCTGAAGTGCGCGAGATCCGCAATCTTGATGACGCGTATGAATTTTTCACAGGCAAAAAGCTTCCCCAGGAAACTCCGCTGAGCGAAAGCGAAATGGAATTGGCCGGCGAACAACGCTCTCATTTTGCTGCCAAATCATTGAGCCTCAAGGGGCGGAGCGAAGCTAAAATTCCTTTGGTAGAAAACCGTTTGCAGCAGCTTCCAGAGGAAATGCTCGAGCCTCTTGCCCAAGTCTTTACACAGCTTCAAAGCTCCCAGCAGCAACAGCAAACTTACGCGAGCAGCGGCTACGAGGTCGCTGCCTATTTGAAGCAGCTTGAAGTTTATATTCTACTGCGCTTTCTCGAACACCAGATCGATCTTTACGTGCCGCTGTTGCAAGGCGATATGGCCAGAGTCGACGCCCAGATCCGTTCGCTGCAAGCAACCCGGACCACGGCCGAGGCTTTCGCCATGGAAGCGCAAGCCATGTCCCGCAAACAAACCATTGGTGGTCGGCTCAATGCAGTGAGCGGCATGGGCACCTACGCTATGGCCTTGGTGCGCATGAACATCGGAGACAACCAACTCGCTTTGGCTAACCAAATCCTTGAAGGAATGGGCAACGGCACTCTTGACTCCAACGACTCAGAGGTTGTTGAGCAGCTTTACACATCACTCGGCCAGGCTGTTTTTAACTATTCAGTTTCGGAAGTCTTTATTGAGTTCGCTCGCGACTGGATCGGCGTAGCGGTGGAAGAAGGCCCGCGCATTGGCGACTCCATTGATCATGTGGTGGCATTTGGTCGCGCCTACGGCTCGGCAGCGGGTGCGTGCCTGGGCTACTTTGATGCCGTGGTTACCGAGCCCGAGGCGCAAACCGCCGGAGTCACCATGGACCAAATGCGTGATTATCTCGGGAACATCGAGTTCAACTATCCTTTCATCAATTTTGCGGCCCAATTTTCTGAGCATGCACGGCAGGTTTTTCCAAACGAGCCTTATGATCAAGCCATCTTGCAGCTGGGTTATGGCATGAACGCCTTCCTGGGCTCAGCCAATTTAGTGAACAAATATTATTGTCTATCGGCTACCATTGATCCGCAGGGAAACGTTGTTCTTGGAAACCGGCGCGCCCTTGCCGCTCAGCTAGATCTGGCACGCCAACGGACCCTTCAAGTCGCCGCCCACTGCAAGCGTGAGCTTGGTTTCGTGCCATCTGCGGTTTCGATGCAGTACCAACTCGGTATCGCTCTCCGCGAAGGCAACGACGAGGATAAACTTCAGGCTTTGGATTCCTTTTGGATGGCCACCTCCTACGGCAATCTCGCCTTGGTTTTCGCCCGATAACAGCACACCCGGACGGGCACCACTCTAACAGTCTCCGACCAGTTCCAGACTTTGGCCGTCTGGGCACCAGCCGGGAGACAGCAATTGCGAATCTAGAAATCTCTCCAAACGCCCGGTGCTATCCATCACTCCGGCCCTCGTTATCATCCAGATTGGCGTTTTTGGCGTTTTCGCCTTTCTGGAGGCGGGCGGTTAGGTCAAAGTGGTGGAGGCGAGGGGAGTCGAACCCCTGTCCTAAGCACGTTCTACCCAAGCGTCTACATGCATATTCCGTCATAAATTTGAGAGACACGAGTGGAACGGACACCGTTCATGCCTCCTAGCGGCCACGAACGAAGTTCACTATTGAGTGCGGTCGCCCCACTCAATAACTAGCCTGCTATCGTCGCCCCAAGCCACTAGCAGGCGTCGTGGTTGGGACGTCACGGCTTAGGCCGCGAGAGCGAGATCTTCGGTATCTGCGTTTATTTGTTTGATCCGACGTTTAACGAGGCCAACGGATCCTCCTCGGCATGCAACCTGGGCTTTCCACACTCAGTCGAATCCGGAACGCCCCCATTTGCTTTGAGAAACAAACTAGCTCCAAAGATAGGAAATGCAAATGCCGTTAAGGCACTTCCCGTGTTTGGACTACACTCTTCCTCCGCCCTACCCGGCTGGATGGTGCAAACGCACATAGCGTTTCCCTGGCAGCTGTTTGACCAAACCACGCATTTCTAATTGAAGCAGCCCCGACATCACTTTGCCGCTCGGCAGCTGGCATATCTCGACTAGCTCATCAATCAAACGTTCCTCACGCCCCAGCGCATGATATAAGTCACCTAGCCCGTCGGGCAGGGCGATGGACTCTTTTGGCTGCACTTCTTCAAACAGCGGCATTTGTTTCTCCTGAAAAAGCAAGCCTAGCTCGTCAAAAACATCACTGGAGGTCATCACCAGCTTCGCCCCATTTTGAATGAGCCGGTTGCACCCAAATGAAGTCGGTCGGTCAATTGGCCCGGGCACCGCAAAGACGGTACGCCCTTGCTCTGCGGCTTGATTCGCGGTGATGAGAGCGCCACTGCTTTGACCGGCTTCCACCACCAAAACGCCGAAGCTCCAACCACTCACAATCCGGTTGCGCATTGGAAAAGTGGTCCGATCAGGCTTGCGAGACATGGGAAACTCGCTCACTACCGCGCCAGAAGCGGCTATTTTTTCTGCGAGCCCACGGTGTTCCGGTGGGTAGAGCTCAGAAAGCCCCCCTCCGATCACGGCGATAGTCCGGCCTTGCGCCGCTAAAGCTCCAAGATGCGCCGCAGCATCGATGCCGCGGGCCAAACCGCTCAGTATGCACAAGCCGGCGCTGGCCAGCTGAAAGCTTAGCTTTTTTGCGGATTCATTCCCGTAGTGGGTGCTGCGTCGCGAGCCTACCACGGCAATGGCGTGTCGATCTTTTTCGCGCAATTCGCCCCAGACATAGAGCAGAGCTGGCGGATCGTGAATCGTCTTGAGATTCGCCGGAAAGGTGGGGTCACTGGGCAACACCAGCTTGGCTCCAAAACGCTCCACCCGGACGAGTTCGGCGCCGAGGTCGACATGTTTCTCCCATGATCGAATGCGATCGGCTAAAGCAACACTGACTCCATCGACCCGCTCCAAATCCGAATGCTTCGCGTTCAAAACGGCTTCCGCTGAACCGAATTGCTCCAAAAGCCTTCGAATTCCTACCGGTCCAAGACCTGGCAGCATGTTAAGAGCAAGCGTGGCCTCAAGTTCATCCATGATTCTATCTTAGCGAGGAATAAAAAAAACCAAGCGCAAGGTGAGAAAACTGCTACCTATTTTCCGGATTATAAACTATTTTGTTATTCATGGGGATCGTCGCCACATTGCCAAGCGTTGCTGCGCTTAGAGAAAACAGGGCTCAAAAACAAGGGCAGGTTTCGAGATCGTGTACGCATCGCCCGTACGGCAGTATGTTAAAGCCATCGATGCTGAGAGGTCAGACGTCCGCTAGAGATGTTTCGCGCAAAGCGCTGGGTGCCTTTCTCATCGCCACGGCATTGTTCTGGTCATCCGGCCAGGCCCAGGCAGTGAACTTGATCGCTGACCCGGCGACCGAACCCAGCCTTCGCGCCGCACTTCCTGCCGCCCAATCGCTTCCTGCCGATGCCGGCGATCCTAACAAGCTCGTTTCTGACCGGGCCAACATTTTGCAGCCAGTGACCATTGAGTCGCTAGAGCGCGAGCTCGCTGGCGTGTGGGCTTCGCACCGGCTTGAGGTATTTTTGCGCGTGGTGCCCCTTGCGGAGTTACCGGAGTATGGCCCAATGGTGGTTAATATTTTGGAGGCTAAACCAGGTCGTTCTTTGGTGATGGTTTTGACCGAAGACGCCGATCGATACATGTTCGGCTTTACCCCGGCGCTGGCCAGGCAGCTGCAAACGGTGGCAGTCAAAGACATTATTCAAAGCAGCATTGAAGAGAAGCGAGGAACTGAGCCCGCCGATGCCCGAATTATTGCCACCTTGGTTTCCGTCCTCCAAGGGGTGGTGCGCTTTGCCGCAGAGCAACCCGAAGTCTCACGGCCTTTACCAACCCCTCCGACGGCCGAGGTGATTCCTCTTCCAGAAACCACGCCCGGACCCCAGGTCACTCCTCGAGCTGAGGCCGCCGAGTTGCCTTCCGTCCCGGTGGAGCCTCGCAGTTCTGAGCCTGGAATCGTGGGGGGTTCTCCCCCTCTTAACCTCTTTATCGGAGCAGGAGCGGCATCCTTTCTCATAGCCTTTTTCGCCCTGTGGAGCGCTTACGGACCCAAGAAAAAAACGAAACTGCGGCGCCTAAAAAATCCTGCCGCAGTGCATGGCGTTTTGCCTGACGTCAACCGGGTCATGACCACAAAGCCTCCGTTGACCCGGCAAGCCCCTGCTTCGAAACAGGCCCCACTTCCCCCTCAGAGATTGAGCGAACTTAAGCCGCCCTCCATGCATGAGAGCGAGTCTGAGCACGCTTCACCGGCGCCGGAACAAGAGCCCTTGCCTCCACCCCGCGCTACTATACGCATCACCACCAAACCAGGCAGCTTCAACCGCAGTGCTCTTGATCCCGCTCAAGAGGCTGGAACTCCGGGGCTCCCCAAGATTGCTCCTCCCCAAGCCCCTCGATCTGATAGCGCGCAGCAGCCGGGAGCAGCTTTTGCTCCGCCCGTCGGCTCTCAGGAAGTTAAAGGCCCGTTGCGTCTATCCGAGGTTAGGCTCGACATTCCCGAGCGCAGTCCCATCCGTGCATCACCCCTGCTTGAGCAGCCTGTTGTCGAGACACAGGAAGGCGCACCGATGCCCGACGAGGAAGACGATATCCCTTCTCTTGAGTCTTCGGAGCAGAATCCCGAAGAATACCAATACGATCCCGATCGTCAAGTTCTGCGCATCGGCGAAACGGCTCAAGCACCTCCGCTTGACCAGCAGCTGCAAGCCGCGCCTCCCCCTCTCTCGCCCCCACCCGATTTCGCTCAGGAACAGGAACTTTCTCCTGAGCCTGTGCCGTCAGAAGGAGATCTGTTTGCCCAGGTCCGCCCAGAGAACGTCACTGTGCTTTCCCCCGGCGGCCTTCCTCCGACCTTTCCAAGAGGAACCCCACTTGCCCCAACCCCAAAAAGTCATCTTGGCACCCGAGGCGCACCGAGTGCTCGTCCCATTGGAGCGCCAGTTGCTCCAAGGATTGCACCTGTGAAAAAAGCAGCGGTTCCTCTGCCGCCCACCATCACACCCACCCCGCCCATGACTCAACAGCCCGCCGACGAACAGCAGCCTTCTGAAGAACTGCCCACCTCCGATTCTTCTTCCACCGTGGGTGCTACTCTTTCTCAACTGCAGCAATACGTGAGCTCCATGCAAGGCGCTCCGGCTGA
The DNA here is from genome assembly GCA_036804205.1 of Verrucomicrobiia bacterium. Lineage (GTDB taxonomy): Bacteria > Verrucomicrobiota > Verrucomicrobiia > Chthoniobacterales > CALDSX01 > DAIRSW01. The sequence goes on from DAIRSW010000049.1 coordinate 18,125, forward strand.
TAAACAAGCTCAAATGCTGCGTGGCCTAGAAATTATGATCCTAGCTTTGCGAGAAGAGCTTCAGAACAACGGGCCGGAACGTTAACGCTTCCCCGCCCGATTCAGGGACGTAACACCATCAAAC
>DAIRSW010000050.1:0-18161 GCA_036804205.1 Verrucomicrobiia bacterium
CAATCAAAGCAGAGCGGCCTCCTCATTGTCGGCCATGGTTCAACAGAAAACCCGGACTCGAGTGAGCCTATCTTAGGACACTGCCTGGCCCTGCGAAAACGAGAGCTTTTTGCTGAAGCCCATTGCGTGTTCTGGAAGGAAGAACCCGCGCTGCACGAGGCAGAATATCTCTTTGAGAAATGCGAGGAGATCTTTGTTGTGCCCAACTTTATTAGCGAAGGTTACTTTACTCAGACTGTCATCCCCCGCGAGCTGAAGCTGAGTGGCCCTATAACCGAGCGAGACGGCAAACGCTGGAACTATTGCGAGCCAGTGGGCAATCATCCGCACATGACCGAGCTCATTCTTAAACGCGCCCGCGAAGTGGCCCCGCAGGTCAATCCCGCCGAAGCCAGCCTTCTGATCGTGGGCCACGGCACCGCCCTCAACGATAACTCAGCCATCGCCGCAAAGCGCGAGGTGCAAAAGATCGAGGCACTTGGCCAATATGGAGAGGTGCTTAACACTTACATGGAAGAAGCGCCGTTGATTTCTGATTGGGCTGAGTTGACCAAATTTTCGGAGGTGGTGGTCGTTCCCTTTTTTATATCCGACGGTCTGCATAGCTACCAGGATATCCCTGTATTACTGGGGATCGAAGAAGAAGGCGCTCCCGCTGCAAGCCAGCGGCAAGTGTTTCGGCAGAACCCTTACCATCTTAAAGGAAAGTGCCTGCACTACGCCAGTGCCTTAGGGACAGAGCCGGGCTTCGCCGATCTTTTGTTAGACCAAGTGCGACTTTTTGAAGCAACACATCGCAACTGAACGTTGGGACAGAGCTCTAATTGTGGCGAGTATATCGGCACCCCAAGCAAACAGCGGTTGCTGGACAAGGCGGGGGCGTGATTTTTTTGAATTTTTTTCTTGTTGTCACGCCTTTTTGCAGACAGCCTTGCGAACCTAGGGCTAATTTTGTTGGCCTTAGGTCCGTGTAACGAAGATAAAACCTTCTCATTAGCATCTCGTCTCACGCCACTTCAAACTTTTCGAAGTGGCTGCCGAGTTCACCTAGGAGCGCCCCCTTTGTTACACATTTTGCCTAACCTTGTTTCCATGAACACCTCAACGTCCTACAACTTTTTTGTGACTTCCAAGCCAGCTGCGCTGAAAACCTTTTTCGGTTTGATGCTGGCCGTGACAGCCGTTTCTATGGTCTTCAGCCCGCAGGCATCTGCTCAGTTGTTTGACCTTGCCGAAGAGGAAGCGCCCATCGTGCGCCGAATCGATATCGAATACGTTGGCCCTGTAACCGTCTCGCGCGAACGTATTCTCGCCAACATGCGGACCGAAGTGGGTCAACCCTTCAGCCAACTGACCGTCTCCGAGGATATTCGTAATCTCGCAGCAACCGGCGAAGTTGGTAACGTCAGAATTTTTGCGGAACCAGTCACCAACGGCGTGCGCGCAGTTGTGGTTGTGCAAGGTCTCACCACCGCGCGGGAAGTCCTCATTCAAGGAAACTCCATTGTCAGCGAACGCCGGCTTCGTCGCGAAGTTTCGACTCAAGCCAATCGCACCATCCGTGACGAAACCTTGGAAGCAGATCGCCAAAAACTCTTGGAGCTGTATCGCAAACGCGGTTACGCCGATGCCGACGTCGACTACAACGTGGTTGAAACCGACGACGCAGCTTTTTCCAACGTGGTCTTCACCGTTACCGAAGGCACCAAAAGCCTGATCCGCAGCATCTCATTTGAAGGAAACACCGTTTTCAGCGACCGAGAACTTCGCCGTGAAATCAAAACTTCACCGCGCAATTGGCTTTCGTTCATCACTCGCACCGGCAATCTTGATGAAATCTCGCTGGACGACGATGTGATTTCAATTCGTGAGTTTTATCAAAACGCCGGTTACGCTGACGCCGAGATCACTGACGTAGTGCGCACCCCAGCGTCCGACGGACGGGTTGATTTAACTTTTGTCATCGAAGAAGGTGCCAAATACAGTGTTGGCGAAATTCAATTTGCTGGTTTCCGACTTCTGGAAACCGAACGCGCCGCGACCTTACTCGGCGTGCAAACCGGCGATACCTTTTCTCCACGGGACATTCGCGTGGGAACAGAAGCCATTCGAGACTTCTACGGAGCCCAAGGCTACGTGGATCTGGATGTTCTGGTCGAAACCTTCCCCGGTGGCGATCAAGTGCTTAACCTAGCACTTTCCGCGGAAGAAGGCGGAGTGAGCTACGTGGATCAAGTGATCATTTCCGGCAACACACGCACTAAAGACAAAGTGCTTCGCCGCGAGCTAGCCATTGCTCCTGGTGAGGTTTATGACACCACGGCTGTTGATACCAGCAAACGCCGCTTGCAAAACCTGGGCTACTTTGAGCGGGTCGAAACCTACCCATCCGAAACTGGCACGGAAGGTCAAAAAGACCTGAACATCATCGTTGAAGAACGCCGCACCGGAAGCTTCAACTTTGGCGCTGGTTTCTCCTCAATCGATAACCTCATCGGTTTCGTCGAACTAACTCAGGGCAACTTCGATATCGGAAACTGGCCAGGCCTCACTGGCGGTGGTCAAAAGCTCCGTGTCCGTGCCCAGTACGGTGTGCGTCGACGTGATTTCGTTTTTTCCTTCATTGAACCTTGGGTCTTCGACTACCAGCTCCAGTTCGGTATCGACGCCTACTACCGAGACGCCCAGTTCTTGAGCGATGTCTACGACCAGCGCACCATCGGCGGTGCACTGTCCCTGCGTAAACCAATCGGTGAGTTTTCCTCACTCAGTCTTGCGTATCGCCTCGAAAAAATCGAATTGTTCGACCTCGACGAAGTGGTTGGCGAAGAAATTCGTCTCGACTCCGGGGGAGCGACACAATCTTCCGTCCGCCTCGGCTACACCTATGATCGTCGTGACAGTGCGACCCTCACACGCCGCGGCTTACGCTTTGATGCGGAGGCTTACGTGATGGGCGGGTTCCTCGGCGGAGACACCCAGATATACGGGTTACGGGCTGAAGTCTCTCAATACTTTAATCTACCCTTCGACACCATTTTCCTTATCAACGGTGAAATCTCCATGGTTGAAGAATGGGGCGGTGATGGACGGGTTCCAGTCTTTAACCGACTCTATCTCGGTGGCGCGAACAACCTCCGCGGATTCAACTTCCGTGATGTCTCGCCTCGAGACGAGTTCGGCGAGCCGATCGGTGGCTTGAGCCTTGCTCGCCTAACCTTGGAATACACCTTCCCTATCATCAATCGAGTTCGTGGTGCACTGTTCTACGATCTCGGGGTTATCTCGAACGATTCCTTTAGCGTCAGTGGTGACGTAGCCTCTGACGTTGGGGTCGGCCTGCGGATGGATCTGCCTATTGGCCCCATTCGCCTCGACTTTGGTGTCCCAATACAATCTCAGGCTGAGAATGACTCGAGCGGACGCTTCAACTTCACTGTCGGTTACCAATTCTGAAATACATTGGCCACAACCGCCCATTCTTCGGAGTGGGCGGTTTGCGCCAGTCGCCCATTCACAAGAACTGGCTTCAGGCGGCCAGCCCCAGCATCGAGAAGTTCGAACTTTTCGGTTTTTTCGATGTCAAAGTTGCAAGATTGTCACTTGCACATGCTCTGAAATCCCAAATCATCTTTTATGAAACCAAACACACGCTCTCAATCAATGGCTCGTTCCTTCACAACCTTAACTTTGTGCCTACTCTTGGTAGGCTTTGCTTCATCTCCTGCCCACGCCCAAAAAATTGGGACCGTTGACATGAACGAAATTTTTAATAGCTACCACAAAACCAAAGACGCCGAGCAACGCATCAACGAAGCTCAGGCCAACGCGAAAAAAGAGTTTGAGGAGCGGCTTGAGTCACAACGTAAAGTGATTGAGGTCATCAACAAACTTCAGGAAGAGTCCCGTAACCCTGCTCTTAGCGATGAGGCGCGTGAGCAAAAAGATCGTGCCCGCGAAGAAAAAATCGCCGAAGCCCGGAATCTAGAACGTGAAATTCAAGAATTCCGCGCCACCCGCGAGCGTCAGCTTGCCGAGCAAGCAGCCCGGATGCGGAACAATTTGGTCGAAGAAATTTCTCAGGTTATCGAAACCCGTGTTCAAGCCGAAGGCTTTGACTTGGTATTTGATGTCTCTGGAAAAAGCCTCAACGGAGTCTCGATGTTGCTTTTTGCCAAAGAAGGTTACGACTTTTCCGACTCAGTCATCACCGAGCTGAACAAAGGCCAATAAAGCTGCCCGCTACCTAACGAGACGCCACGTCTGCTTCCCGATAAGGTATAACCTGCTGAGTTGTTTGACTCAGGCCTTCCATGGCTACTCACTCTTCTAAACTCCCGGAATCGACAGATTCCGGGAGTTTGCCACTTCCACTTCGAGACATCTTGCCCTTGTTGCAAGTTGACCCAGTCTCTTTGACCGAGGAGCAATTGACGACCGTCATTACTGGTTTTGCTCCACTCCAAGAAGCGCAGCCGGACGAAATCAGCTTCTTTGCGAACCCCCGCTACCGCAAGGCGCTTGAAGAGACCCAAGCCGCAGCTGTCCTGGTCAACCGAGAGGATCAACTGCCAGCACCTGTTCACGGAAGTTTTTTCATCGCTGTAGAGAGCCCTTCCTTATCCTTTGCGAAGTTGGTGGAGCACTTTTTCCGGCCTGCCGTGGACTTGCCGACCGGGATTCATCCGAGCGCGTCGATTGATCCAAGTGCGAAACTCGGCGAAGGCGTGTCGGTCGGTCCTCAAGCGGTGGTGGAAGCCGGAGCTCACATCGGCGCCCGCACCATCCTCCACGCCGGGGTAGTTATAGGACGTGAATCTCATCTTGGTGAAGACTGCCACATCTACCCTAATGTCTCCCTTCGTGAGCGGGTCCTGGTTGGAAACCGCGTGATCCTGCACAGTGGAGTTGTCCTTGGCTCTGACGGATTTGGATTTGAATTTCGTAACGGGCGACATGAAAAGATAGCTCAAGTTGGCATTGTGCAAGTGGATGACGATGTGGAAATCGGTGCCAATAGCACTGTTGATCGGGCGCGCTTTGGACGCACCTGGATCAAAGAAGGGAGCAAAGTTGATAACCTGGTGCAAATCGCCCACAACGTCGTGGTCGGCAAACACTGCATTATCGTGGCCGGCACCATGATCGCAGGGAGTGTCATCCTTGAAGATTACGTAGTTCTTGGAGGCCAAGTTGGTGTTGCCGGGCATCTACGCATCGGGCAAGGGGCTCAATTGGCCGCTCGCACTGGGGTTTCAAAAGATCTAGATGGTGGCCAGACCTATTGGGGCACGCCAGCCGCTCCCATTGCCGAAGCTAAAAGAAAACTCGCGCACATCAACATGCTCGGCCGTCTCTTCCACCGGGTCAAAGTTCTGGAGCAATCCGCCGAAAGTAAGCAAAACTAAACTGGCCGTTGGTGGGCCTCGGCTCTACTCACGTTCCGGACGTCCGGGAGCATCAACCTTGCAAAAACGGATTGGTGCGTTTTTCATAACCGAGCTCAGTGGTCGGTCCATGCCCAGGCAAAATTTTGGTTGCATCCGGCAAGGGTAAAATCTTTTCGTGAATGCCGCGGATGAGAAGCTCCCCGTCACCTCCGGGCAAATCCCATCGACCCACGCCGCCTCGAAACACCACGTCACCGCCCACCAACAGACCTTTGTCTTCACAATAAAAACAAACCGACCCAGGACTGTGACCGGGCACATGAAGCAGCTTCCAAGGAACACCAGCCCAGGTCTGGTCGACACCCTCATTTAGACCAAAATCCACTTGGGCGGCTTCGCCCTCATACGAAAAACCCCAGCGCCGAAAAATTTTTGGGTCTTCCAGCATGGTTCGGTCCTCGGCATGGCATCCGATCTGACAGCCAAAGGTGCGAGCCACGAGAGCAGCTTCGCCTATGTGATCGAAATGCCCATGAGTAAGCAGAAGCACGGAAGGACGCAGGTTCTGGGAGTGAAGCCAGCCGGTCGTGCCGTCCGGGGCATCAAAAAGAATCAGCCCATCTGGGCCTTGCACGGCGTAAGCGTTGGTCTGAAGTTCCCCACCGGTATGTTGCCGCCATGCATAGTCCATGCTCATATTCAACAGGAGTAAGCGCCCTAGCGCAACCAGGAAGCTCAGGGGTGCCCAGATTGCAGGCTGCAAACCACGGTGGAGATGCGAGGGCATGATCAGGGCGTCATCCTACCAGTAATGACTCCATGTCGACTCACTTCCGATGCGGATGCTGTGCACTTACGCCAGAGTGAATACACAATGTGGCTTGAGGAGGAGAATATCCGCCGCGATCGACTTGTCACGCAAGGTTGCACCTTAGCAGAAGCCAACGCTGCGATCGTGATTGATGCTTAACAGATCAACATTGTGCCGACTTACCATGTTCTCATCTTTAAGCGACCAAAGCCTCGGCAATCTTTCCCTCAAGCCAGAGCCAATACGCAGATGAGGGGACTGGTGGCCGAAGGATGTGCTCACGGAAAATCAAAAGTTGGGGTGGCAACTCCACTCTTTCTACCAGACCTGCACTCCGCCCATCGATCCAAGCCAAAAGGCCGGGCTTAAGTCCGTCCAGTACATCTGAAAAAGTGTGCACAAGATATTCCCCAGAAAACTCCAGGGTCAAAAACCGATGGGATGTTTCGGGAGACAACCGGGCTGGCACTCGACTGTCATCGCAAGTGTAAAGTGCCGCTCGCGAGGACTGCAATTCCACACCGGTCTTGCCAACTCCAAAGAGGCCTTGCCCCATAAAATTAAGGCAGATCTCCAAGCTATGCTGGTGGAAACTTTTAGACCACGCAAGCTCGGTCGCCAGTCGAAAATCGTGCCATTCAATGCTAGCTCCTTGGTGGAGGAACGAACCGTAGATCCTCGACCAACGTCCATCGATGTGTATCCATGAGCCATTTTCGGCCAGGTCCTGACGCAACAATTCCTGGGCCATCACCTTAGCTGGCTAGGGAATGGAAACCCTCCCAAAGAGCGAGCGTGCTGGCGCCCCCGGCGTAGCTGATTTCCAGGGTGGTTTGGTGATCTAAGACAAGCAGAAGGCTTGTTGCGGCACCTAAACAGTTCACCGGTCGGAGTCGTTGCATCGGCAAGAATTGAGGGTTTTCAAGATGCACTTCTCCTCGACAATCGGAGAGCGTGATCGCCTCATCGTCCAGGCGAAGGTGACACGGACGAACCACCAATTGTCGATGCATTGCAGGAGTTCGCAAAGCAAAGCGCAGTGCAAATTTGTAATGATGCGCCAGCCGAAGAGATTTGATGAATTCTTGGGAAGGAAGTGGTTCCGGTCGTCCTCGCCAAGGGTGGACCGCTCTTACCGCTGGAGCTGAAGTAATCCCCTCGCTGAGGGGAGTGGCCGAACTATACAGTCTCAACAGCTCGGCATAATTGTCGAGATGGGCCGATTGGTCCAATATAAACTTAAACAGGCCAACTCCTGCGTCGTCAAAAAATTGCAAGCCCAACAAGCAATTCGGCGCCGCTTCCCGGACCGCCACCACACTCGCGATGTGGCAGGGGTCAATCACCCAACCGGAGTTCAAATCGACATATTCGGAGGAGCCAGGCACGGGTTGGAACTCACAAGAGTCAGCCCGAGCGATCGAGAGAAAGGGGCCATATTTTAGGCCAACCAGAAGGGGGCCCATTTGGTTGATGAGATTCCAAAAGCTGCGCCAGTGGGGGACCAGACTTAAGCAGGTCTCGCCGCTGCTTCCTTGGAAGGTCAAAGAACCATCCACGTCCGCAAAGGGGTCATAACTGTAAAAGAACTTATTCATCAATGCGCCGGGGTAAGGGTGGAGACGGCCAGCCCGCGAGCCCAGAATCTCCGTAACTCAATCATCACTTCGCGGAGCAAACCCTCTTGACCTCGACTTTCAGGAAGGTCACGAATCGTTTTCTCAGCCCCATCAGGTATGGCGAACTGTGAGCCGTGGAACAGGGAGGCTTTGCGAGCTATCATGATCACTCACTCTGCTTCAGATGATGCCCCTTGGCTTCCCGCGGCTTGCGAAAAACTAGCGCTGGCTTGCGAGTTCCCTGCGCTGCTGAACTAGAGGGAAGAGCCCCGGACAGCAGCCCGTAATTTCACGAAAGGCCGTGCTAAAGTGTCCGAGGCTTGAGTATCCGACGGCAAAAGCGGCTTCGGTCACATTGTGCCTGCCAGCACTCAAAAGCTCTGCGGCTTTAAGGATCCGGCATTTTCGAATGTATTGCGGAATGCTCATGCCAACCACGCCAGAAAAAATCCGGCTGAGATAACTCGGACTGCAACCGACTCTTCGAGCGATCTCCTGTAGAGAAGGTGGCTCGACGAATTCGGTTTCTATCAAACCTCGAGCCCGCTCGGCCCGGTCATGATTGAGCAAGCTGATTCGGCTCTGCACCCTCGTAGGCCCTTGCAAGGCAAAAGCCGTCAACTCCAATGCCTTCCCTTCATACCACAGAGGCAAAGATTGCCCCTGGATGGGTGGTCGCAAAAGTTCTCGGAGCATGAGGTGCTCTCTTTCGGTGATGGGAGCCGTATGGGCTGGTCCAGGCTCCCAAGATTCGCCGTAGCGTTGGGCCAGTTCGGTGGGTTTCCATTCCAATTTGAGGAGACAAAAATCTCCCGGATTGTTGGTTGGGGCACATGGAGCGGAGGACATCAATTTCTGACCCGGCTCAAGTGGCTGGCGTAGCGCCGGCTGAAAATGCAGAGGAGTTCCGCGGGTGTGATAAAAAATCGCAAACCGCGATGTGGCCGCTGGGGTCTCGCTGGACGGGAGAGACTCGATCCGAGAAAGGGAAAAAGCACGGACATCAAGCAGCAACGGCATGGTCAACTATTGCAAATGAGTCTCAATCTTTCAAGCAAAAATCTCAATCACCCTGCTGCCCTTCGTTCCAAAGGGCGTTGGGTGTCTGAGAATGGGTATGTGCTTCCCAGCACGCAGCAAAATCCCAAGGCCAGTTACCAAGGTCGCCCCGCTCGGGGAATTTCGGCTGAGTTTGGCGAGAGGCCTCTTTGGCTCGGGGTTCCAAGCTTCAAACACTTAGCCTTTGAGGCTAGTATCCAAAAGTGACACCGCCTGACGAAGCTTCTCGTCGTCTTTCATCTTCCTTAAAATGCTCTTGTAGGCATGAAGAACCGTGCCGTGATCTCGCCCCCCAAAGGCATCGCCGATTTCGTTCAAGCTCAAGGAGGTCAGTTCGCGTGCCAGGTACATGGCGATCTGTCTTGGAAAAGCGATGCTCGCTGGACGGCGTTTGCTGGTCATGTCTGCCAAGCGAACATCGTAGTGCTCCGCCACTCGGCGCTGAATTTGATCAATGGTAACAATTTTCTTCGCTTCCTCTTGGAGGATGTCCTTCAGCAAGCTTTCAATGTTGCTCAGGTCTAAAGCTGAGCCCGAGAGGCTCTGATAAGATGCGACTTTGACCAAGGCCCCTTCTAAACGGCGCACATTGCTTTTAATATGGTTCGCCAGAAATTGAATGGTCTCGTCGTCAATGTGCGTGGGTAGCAGTTCCGCTTTCTTTCGTAGAATCGCGATGCGTGTTTCCACATCGGGCGGCTGCAACTCGGCGGTTAAGCCCCACTCAAAGCGATTGACCAAACGATCCTGGAGCGAGCCAATTTCGCTAGCGGGTTTATCGCTGGAAAGCACAATCTGCTTGTGGCCATCGAACAAGGTGTTGAACGTGTGAAAGAACTCCTCTTGAGAGCGCTCTTTGCCTGCTAAAAACTGGATGTCGTCGATCAAGAGCACATCGGCTTGGCGATAGCGTTTTCGAAATTTGACTAGGGTGCTGTGCTGGATGGCCTCGATAAACTCGTTGGTGAACTGCTCGCTGGTCAGATAGACCACCCGCATATTTTTCTTTTGTGAGACCACGTGATGGCAGATGGCCTGCATGAGATGTGTTTTGCCGAGTCCAGTTCCCCCATAGAGAAACAAGGGATTGTAGGTTCGAGCCGGCGCTTGAGCCACAGCGTGGGCAGCGGCGTGGGCAAATTGGTTGTTGGTGCCAACAACATAGTTCTCGAACACATACCTTGGGTTCAAGCCAAAGGACACAGATCCATTACGCCCAGGTGCGCCTTTGCTGGCTGGAGTTTCGATTTGGCTTGCTTCCTCATCAGCTGCCGCGCGGCTGGAGCGGCTCTTGGTTCGGTGGGTGCCTTGCTGGCAGAGGAACTCAATGTCCCGCGACTCTCCCAGCACCTGAATGACCGAGGCCTTGAGCAAGGAGAGGTAGTTACTCTCGATCCAGAGCTGATGGATGCTGTTGGGCACTTCGAGCACCATTGTGGTGGCGTTGATTTCCAAAACACTCACATCCGCGAACCAACGTTGGAAAGTGTCCACGCCGACGTGGGGCTTAATGGCCTCAGAAATGAGTTGCCAAGCCAGAGATGGTTGGTCAGTGGTCATAGTTATTAACAGCCGAAGCTTACGATTTTGTCACATTGCTCCTCAAGCATGAGCGGAACATAAGCTCCCCATCAGCTTGGTCTTGAAACAATTTTTTCCAAGCGAAAGTTTCGTCAGACAAGTGAAAAAGCAGATAGTCCTGTGAAAAACTTCCTTCGGAAATTGAGAATGAAAAAGGCAAAAGGTGCTCGAGGTCGAGTCGCAGCCAGAGGCGTCCTGACTGATCATTCTATTGAGCGTAGTCCGTGACGGGCAATACTCAAGAGGTCGGGTCTGCCAAGCCTGAGGTTAGGAGCGAATCGTTTAAAAATGAGACAAATAATTGTAGGCTGGTTAGGCAAAAATCAGGAAACAATGAACTTTATTCACAAGCAACTAGCGTTCAGGCACTTACAAAATTGCTAAGCGCCATTTCGGCGAAGTCTGTGAGCTAAAGAAAGAAGAATTATGAACTCATTTTCTCAGGTCAGAACCTTGTCTCTACCAAGAAGCTCGTTTTCTGCACCCGGGCCATCACCAATTTGGTGAGCGAGCGAGAGCGGCTTGAAACAGACTTCGGAAGGAAACAAGGGCGTTCGGAGAAAATGACCAACAAAATTGCAGCCTCAGATCCAGCAAAAAATAGTAAGATAGATTTGAGGGAACTAAGGTTGCAAGACAATGGGCAGGTTGTGAATAACTAGAAACGTTGCAAAGTAAGCACGAAAAAGCTCATCGATAGAAGCGGATCTTTTCGTTTTACAGGACAATAAATTACCTGAGCCAGAAAGACATTCACAAGTTATTCACAAGCCTTGGAAGTCGTCCTATCTCAGGGGATTGTGAGCTTAGCGAGGACATGGGCTTGGCTCAAGAGAAAAGGTGAAAAATCCCCCGGCTAAACCGGAAAAAAGTTTTCTCCAAAGGGAAGGTGGAGGGGAAGGGGGAAGGCGTGGCTCCTTGAGTCTCAAACGCCACGAGCTTCGTCCTCGACCAGCCTGGTCACCACCTCTTGCAAAACCAGGGTCGGGCTTTGCTGCGCATCAACTCGATGGATGGGTTTGTTATGGTAATAGTCCAGAATGGGCTGGGTCTCAGCCTCATAGGTTCGGAGTCTTTGCTCAATCACCGAGTCGCTGGCATCGTCCATGCGGTTCTCTTTCAGGGCGCGCTTGCGCAAGCGAGTCACCAATTGTCCATGATCAGGACAGACAAGGTGAAAAACTCCTTTCACATCGATCAAATCCTCCATCAAAGCGGCTTGGTTTGCGTTGCGAGGGATGCCATCCAAAATCAAACAATCAATGTCAGGCTTAAATTGGTTAGACTCCACCGCAACATGAATGGTTCGTTTCCAAAGTTCGATACTCGCCTCGTCCGGGACCAGTTCGCCACGGCTGGAGTAATCGACAAAGATCCTTCCTAACGACGTGCGCGTATCCAAGGAGCGAAACACGTCCCCACAAGCCAGATGAAAATACCGCGGCAACGCCCCCAGGATGCGCCCTTGCGTTCCTTTTCCAGCGCCGGGGGCTCCAACAATTAAATAGGTGTGATACCGTTCCTTCATAGTCCGATAGATAACATCCTGCGACAAACCTCATGATCAAGCGGCAATCCCTGATAATTCTCCTCTCCTGCGCCCTCGCTTTTTTCTTCAACGCTTGCTCCCATTGGACGCCTGCCGGGCCGATTGTTTACCTTCCCGAGCGCCACGGAGATCCGACCGACCACGCTCGCCAGCAAGCAGCTCTTCATCGACTCATCCCGGCGAAGCCCTTGATCGGCATGGAGATGTTCACCCGCGACCAGCAAAACCACCTGAATGCTTGGCAGCAGGGCCGCATCGGCCTCGACCGACTTTTTGCCCGCACCAACTTCAACGCCGCATGGCAGACTTTTGGGCTCGGCTACCGCCAAATCTTAACCATCGCAGAACAAAATGAAATCCCGGTTCTCGCTCTCAACGCTCCACGCAGTGTCACTTCTCCCGTCGCCCGCGGCCAAGAGGTGCCCTCCGAATTGCGCCATTACCTGAGGCACGGATTTCGCAAACCCCCAGGAGGCTTTCAAAATTTCGCGACGCTCCTGCCAGCGGAGCACATGGGCCAGGAGGCGCTTCGCCGATATTATGAAGCGATGTTTATTTGGGACGCCACCATGGCGCGTGCTTTGATCGACTCGGCATGGCGGGGCCCCACACTTGTGCTGCTGGGGCGTGGCCATGCCTCCCCAAAGTTTGGCGTTCCCGCCTTGGTCCACCGAGCCAAGCCGCGCCGCCCGCAGTGGGTCTGGGACGAATCAGGCTTCCGCAGGATATCTGATCGCTTCACAGGAACTAACCGCGCCCCGCATCGCCGCTGATTTCTAGTCCACGCACGACTCCGATTCTCACAGAATGGCCTTTTGACGATTCCCGATTCGATCTATTATACCGATTCTATTTCTTACTAGCCCAACCCGACTACCTCACCCGTTTGACCATGGCCACCGCCACTTCCACTCCCATGATGAAGCAATACCGCGGCATGCGGTCGCAGCTTCCTGCGGAGACACTCCTGCTTTTTCGTTTGGGTGACTTTTATGAGATGTTTTTTGACGATGCAAAAGCCGCGTCGGAAATCCTCAACGTGGCTCTCACCAAACGCAACGACGTTCCAATGTGCGGGGTTCCGTATCATGCCGCCGACGTGTATGTCTCCAAGTTACTGAAAGCCGGTCGTCGCGTAGCCATTTGCGATCAAGTCAGTGAGCCGCGGCCTGGCAAAATTGTGGAGCGACAAATCACCCAGGTCCTGAGTCCTGGCACGGTCTACAATCCGGCCTTGTTAGAAGACAAACAAGGCAACTACCTCGCCGCCGTGAAGGTGGGAAAAAATGGAATCGGCCTGGCCGCCATTGAACTCAGCACCGGAGCTTTTGAGCTGAGCGAGTGGGCGTCTGCTGACGAAGCTTTCGATGAACTCCAACGCCTCAGCCCCCAAGAATTACTGACCCCGGAAGCCCAAGAACACGCCGCTCTCTTTGCTCAGGGCCCGTGGACCCCCGCTCGAACCGACGACTATGTTTTTGAACTCGACCATGCCGAGTTCGAACTGCGCGAACAATTTGGCGTGCAAAATCTAGCTGGCTTCGGCCTGGAAGACGCCCCCCTTGCCACCGCCGCCGCGGGAGCTGCACTCCACTACATCCGCAGCGATCTCCGACGCGAAACCGCCCACCTTCATCGTCCCAAATGCCAACACTCCAAAGAATGGGTTTTGCTCGACTCCGCCACCCAACGGCATCTTGAACTTGTGCAAGCACGAGATGATGGGCCGCGCTCCTCCACACTCCTGCATGCCATTGATCAAACCGTGACCGGAGCCGGCGGACGACGCCTGCGCGATTGGCTTCTGCATCCACTGGCTCAACTCAATCCTCTACAACAACGGCAGGCCCTAGTGGCTTTTCTTTTTGAAGAACCCCAAATCCTCGTCGCCGTTCGGGAGGCTCTCAAAGAAGTGCGTGATATCGAACGGATTATCGGTCGACTCAGTCAACGCGCTGGCAATCCGCGAGACCTTGCTGCGCTTCTACTCAGTCTGCTGGCCATTCCCAAAGTTCTGGCCGCCTTGCAAACGCCGGCACGTAACCAGTGGACCCAGGACGAAGCTGGGATTCTTCAGGGCAACATTGACCCTCTCCCGAGCCTCGGCGATCTTTTGCAACGCGCCCTGGCCGATGATCCCCCAGCTCTGGCTCGGGACGGCGGGTATATCCGGGATGGGTATCATCAGGGGCTAGACGAACTACGCGCCGCTTCTCAGGAAGGAAAATCTTGGATCGCCGCTCTGCAAGAACGCGAAATCCAACGCACCGGGGTCAAGTCTTTGAAAGTGCGATACAACTCGGTCTTTGGATATTTTATAGAACTCACCAAGGCCAATGCCCAGGCTGCCCCCGAGGACTATCATCGCAAGCAAACTACCGCTCAGGGCGAGCGCTTTATCACACCCGAACTCAAAGATATCGAAAGCAAAATTCTTGGAGCCGACCAACGCGGACGGGTTCTTGAAGAAGAGCTTTTTGCTGAACTACGACAAACCGTACTGAGCCATTCTGAGACCCTGCGAAACACCGCCGCAGCTTTGGCGCAACTTGACGCGCTAGCGTCCCTCGCAGAAACGGCGCGTCTCCACAGCTACTGCCGACCTAAGCTCCAAGAAGGTTCCATGCTTGAAATGGTGGGTGGCCGTCATCCGGTTCTGGAACAGCGGGTGGAAGAAGAGCGGTTTGTGCCCAATGACCTGCATTTGGGAGAAGAACACGGACGGCTAATTATCCTGACCGGGCCCAACATGGCCGGCAAGTCCACCTTTATTCGGCAGTCGGCTCTCCTGGTGCTGCTTGCTCAAATCGGGAGCTACATTCCCGCAGACCAAGCCACCGTTGGTTTGGTCGACCGGATCTTCACCCGCGTGGGAGCCAGTGATGACTTAAGTCGAGGGCGTTCCACGTTTATGGTGGAAATGACCGAGACGGCGCACATCGTGAACTTGGCCACGGAAAAAAGCTTTATCATCCTTGATGAAATCGGTCGGGGCACATCCACCTTTGATGGCATCGCCATTGCATGGAGTGTGGCCGAGCACCTGCACGATCAAGTGGGAGCGCGCACCCTTTTTGCTACGCACTACCATGAGTTGACCGAGCTTGCCGAAGGTCGCCCGGCGGTGCGAAACTTTACGGTGGCGGTGCGTGAATGGAATGAGCAGATTGTTTTTCTTCGAAAAATTATCTCTGGCTGTGCGGACAAGAGCTACGGCATCCATGTCGCTCGGTTAGCCGGAATGCCAGCCAGCATCGTGCAACGTGCGCAGGATCTTTTGCAACGCCTTGAGTCAGGGGAAGCGTCGGGGGAGTCGTCCATCCCGGGCGATGTGGCAGGCGCGACCTCCGAGCCCAAGCCCAAAAAACGGCGCGCATCGCCAGTCCCAAGCAGCAGCGAAAAGCCGCAAATGCATTTGGAATTTTAAAGCTGCGTTGCGCCGAACCGGAACGAGTGTCGGTGGAGTTAGGCCTTCGTGCAGTGCTCAAACGTCATCGCCCGATCTGGAGCAGCCCCAATCCCTTTTTTTGCGGAAGCGAAAATTTTTTGTTGCGCTCTATCCAACGAGGGCTTACTGAAAACGAGTTCGCAGTAGCAAAAACTGCGAGCCTTTAGCTTTCGTCTACCCTTAACCTCAATTATCTAATGATTCGTTCGTTCTTCTTCTCTCTCTTATTATGCCTGCCAGCTTCCTTGGCAGTGGCCGGGCCGCTCAAAAGCCCAGCCGTGATGATGGATCAACCCGAGGAGCCTTTTTCCATCGGTGGCATTATCTTTCCGCATGCCCATCTCCTGGTCGCCGCTGGCGGCTCGACCGGTGATGTCTCTGAACTGCAACTGCATCACCACGACCCGCAACGCGAAGGCTTCAATTTGCAGGCGTTTGAAGCCGGGTTCTTGCTGCGTCTAGGCGTGGTGGAAGGTTTTGTGACCGGAGTCGTGCACACCGATGAAGATGGGGACTTCGAATTCGAACTCGAGGAAGCCTTTCTCAAACTCATCGAAATTCCTGGCGGCTTCGAGCTGCGCGGGGGACAGTATCTGAATCGTTTTGGCCAAACCAACGCGCTGCACTCTCACGGCTGGTCCTTTGTGGATTCTAGTTTGGTCAGTGCTCGTTTTCTGGGAGACTCCGGCTTAATCACCCAAGGCGGCGAGGTCACCTGGCTTTTGCCTCTGCGTCAACCAGCGGCCTTGTCGGTTTCGTTTGGCAAAGCCAAGGAACACGATCACGATCATGGACATGATGACCATGGACACGACGACGATCACGACGATGACCATGGCCACGGAGGTGGTCACGAGCTCGCGGAAGAAGCTTTGTTTGAGGATAAGCTTTTTGTGGCCCGCTACGTCATGAAGCTCGACTACAACGACTTTCATCAATTGGCGGTGGGAGCATCGGCGGCCGTTGGTGACAACGCTTTTGGGCGCAACACCGAAGTTTATGGACTCGACCTGGAGTATGTGTGGAGTCAAAATGGTTACCAACCGGGTGGCGACTACTTGCGCTGGCGGACGGAGGCCATGCTTCGACGCGTGGGAGCTGTGTTTCATGAAGAACACGATGATCACGACGATCACCATGACGACCATGATGATCACGACGACCACCATGATGATCACCACGATGACCATGATGATCACCACGATGACCATGAAGAAGATCGTCGCGGTCGTTTCACGGAGCTTGGGATATCGAGCAGCATTTCCTACGGCTTCGGCAACAACTGGGAAGCCTCTTTGCGCGGTGACTATGTGCAGGGAATTGGTGAGCTCGAGCTGGCCGAACGCTGGAGAGTTTCGCCTGCTTTAACCTATTATTTCACGGCGCAAAGAAACGTCTGGTTGCGCACTCAATATAACTGGGATCACTCCAAAGACACCGGCACCGATCACACCGTTTGGGCTCAGTTCGGATTAAGTTGGGGAGAAGTTCACTAGCCGTCCGGGCCACCTGCTCTCATGAAACGACTTCGCTTGGTGCTTGGCATCATAACCTCGCTGCTCAGCGCTTCGGCGCTGAGCGCGAGCGATGGTCAGCGCCTGCAAGTCGTCAGTTTGCATCCGTTGATTGGCGAGTTGGCCCGCGAGGTGGGCGGAGAGCGTGTTCAAGTCAACGACCTATTGCGTCCGGGTGATGATCCTCATTGGTTCGAGCCTTCCCCGGGGCAGATGCAAGAGTTGCGGACCGCGAGGCTGATCTTGGCCTCGGGCAAAGGAATGGAGCCCTATTTGCCAAGCCTCCGCAAAGTTCTATCGAACAAACAATCCTTGGTGGAGATCGGGGAACGCGTGCCGTCGCTAATCGTCGGGCAAGACAGCGCTTTGTTTGTCTGTTGTCCGGCCCATTCTGTGGGTGGGATTGATCCTCATTGGTGGCATAGTCCTGATGCCATGCGCCGCGCAACACGCATCATGGCGGATGCCTTAGCCGAGGTGGATCCAGGGCATCGTGCCTACTACTTGCAGCGAGCGCAGGCGCATCAGCAACGCCTGGCCGATCTCCGCAAATGGGCGCAACAGCAACTTACCAAAGTGCCACGTCAGCAGCGGGTTTTGGTGACGGCTCATGCCGCATTTGGCTACTTCTGCCGCGACTTCGGATTTCAATCTTTACCTTTGGTTGGTTTGTCGGGCGATGAAGACCCGGACCCAAAACACCTCGCTGAGAGTTACGAGGAAATAAAAAAACGGGGTATTCGAGCAGTATTCCCCGAGGAAAACGCCAACCCACGAATTCTGGAAAACCTAGCCCGCAGCACCGGAGCGACCGTCGGTCGACCGTTGCTAGCTGATGGAACCGGTCGAGGCGCCCTAGCCACCTACGAAGGAATGATGCGCCACAACGTAGCAGCCATCATTGAGGCCTTAGCCCGATAGAAAAAAAGCGAAAGCGTGGGGAGAGGCGCTACCGAGTAAAATGCTAACCTTACCAAGTTACGTTTCGGCGATTGTGGTGGCTTCCTGGCGCGCCAAAACAGCTTGTCGGCGATGCTGGCTGGCATCCCTCTGGGATGCGCATCTCTTTTTTCGGATGACCGGTGGTGGCGGTCGCTGAGGCTCCCTGACCACCGGCTAATAGCTGGCAAGCCTCCGGCTTGAAGCGCAAAACACAATGATGGCAGATCCAGTCAAGTTAACGCTCGTCG
>DAIRSW010000051.1:0-3325 GCA_036804205.1 Verrucomicrobiia bacterium
CTTGGGCGCATCCATCGCTTTAGCGCTGCACCTGCGCAAAAACCATCCGGGTGATCGCATCGGCATTGTGTTACCTCCAGGCAAGGCGGCGGTCATTGCCAACTTGGCGGCTTTGTTTTCGGGAAAGACCCCGGTCAATCTCAACTTCACGTCCGGCCGCTCCTCAATTGAATCCGCTTTGAGTCGAGCAGAAATCTCCTGCGTTTTGTCAGCCGGCCCCATGAAAAAACGCTTGGAAGATTTCCCGTGGCCAGAGGACAGCGTGATGCTCGAAAAACTGTTGCCTAGCATCAAGTCGACCATCGTGAGGTGGGTGATTTTTTCTCGCTTGCTGCCCTGGAGAATCCTGAAAGCTATCCTCAAGATTCCTTCACGCGGCGATCGCGAAGAAGCGGTACTACTTTTTACCAGCGGCAGCTCCGGCGAACCTAAGGGCGTGGTGTTATCGCATCGCAATGTGCTTGGTAACGTCTCCCAATTCGGTCAAATGCTCAGCTTGGCTGATGACGACTCGATGCTGGCTTGCCTGCCGTTTTTCCACAGCTTCGGCTGCACGGTCACGCTGTGGTATCCCATAATTGAAGGGGTGCACGCCGTCACCTACACAAGTCCTTTGGAGGTGCAGAAGAACGCCGAGCTGATTGAGCAACACAAGATCAGTATTCTTTTGTCGACCGCAAGTTTCTTGCGGGGCTACTTACGCCGGGCCAAACCGGAGCAGTTGAGTTCTCTCCGCTTGGTGATCGCCGGAGCAGAAAAACTACCGCGCGAACTCGCAGATGCCTGGCAAGAAAGGTTTGGCCAAGAAGTCTTGGAAGGCTATGGACTCACCGAGACGGCGCCAGTAGCCAGCGTAAACCTGCCTGATCCACCGCTCTCGCGGGGTGCCGACTCGTTTCAGCCGGCCAATCGTCCTGGTTCGGTTGGCAAACTTGCGCCAGGCATGGCCGCGCAAATTCGCGACCCGGATACAAACAAAAAGTTGAGCCTATTCGACACAGGCATGCTGTGGCTGCGCGGCCCGAATATTTTTGAAGGCTACCTGCACGACCCAGAGCGAACTGCTGAAGTTATCCAGGACGGATGGTTTAAAACAGGAGATCTCGCACGCATGGATGAGGATGGTTTCTTATTTATCGAAGGTCGCCTTTCACGGTTCTCGAAGTTGGGCGGTGAAATGGTGCCTCACGAAACCGTGGAAACCGCGCTGCTCAACGCTCTCGACCGCGCCACCGAGGACGAACGCTGCTTGGCGGTGGTGGGCATCCCCGACCCAGCCAAGGGTGAAGCTTTGGTGTTATTGACCACTCTCGATATGAGCGCCGAAGAGGTCCGGGAGAAAATTAGCGCGGCGGGCTTGCCCAATTTGTGGGCTCCTCGCCAAATTAAAAAAGTAGAGAGCATACCAATCTTAGCTTCGGGGAAACTCGATTTAGGCGCTTTGAAGCAAGCTGCCCTTGAGGACTGAGGAATCTTTGCTCTGGTAAGCCTCAGCTCATGGTACGATTCTCCCTACTTCTTGTCCTTGCCACCTGCGGGTGGGCCACATCTCAATCCGCCTTGCCGGGCAATGAACTTCCTCAGGTCACTTTGCGTCTGGATGAAGCTTTAGTGATGGCACTAGAAAACAACCTGGAGCTCAAGGTCGACCGCATCGCACCGCAACGTGCTCGCTTTGAACAACTGGCCGCATCGGCGATCTTTGAGCCGCAGCTCCGCTTTTCAGCACGATACGAAGAACAGTCGCAGACCCGACTCGATTTTGACGATCCTTTTCAACAACGCAACGACACCCGAACAAGCGTGCGAAGTGACGCCGCTATTGAAGGTCTTTTGCCATTCGGCATGCGTTGGGATCTTGGAGTGGAAAGCCGAGAAGATCGCGGGTCCAATCAGGCGCCTTTTCAAGGCAGCATGGGATTCAATTTGACCATGCCGCTGTGGCGTGATTTTGGGCCAGCTAACACTTTGCGAGATATCCGGATCGCACGCCTTGGGGTCGAAGCCGCGGATGCGAATTTTTTGACCAACCTTAATGACTTGGTGGTACGCGTCCATCGTGCCTACTACGATTTGATTTTCGCTAAAGAAGATCTGCGCTTGCAAAAGGCCAACCTTAGTCTGGCCCAGCAATTGCAGGACGATAATGAAGAACGTCGCCGGGTTGGGGTCATGTCTTCCCTTGATGTCAGCCGGGCGAGGAGTGAAGCCGCCTCGCGACTCGAAGAAGTCATTCGCGCCGAACAAGCTGTCAGGGACGCGGGGAATGACTTAAAAAGTCTACTCTACCGTGATATCGCAGTGGTGTTGGATCAGACCGTCATCCCCGAATCATTACCCCTCCCTCCTTCGGTCGCCGTCATCCCGCGTTGGACGGAGCGAGGCTTGCTGGGACGTCCAGAGCTTGTTGCTTCGCAGCAAAGACAGCGGCAGGCTGAGCAACGATTGGCCGGAAGCCGTAATCAGCAGCGGCCGGAGGTGGAGTTGCAAGGCAGCTACCGCCTTGTCGGTGAAGGAGATTCGTTTCAAGAGGGTTTTCGAGCGGCTCGAGGTTCTGATGATGCATCCTGGTCGACCGGGGTGGTCGTGCGGATACCATTGGGCGGACGTGCCGAGTCAGCGCGGGCATCTCAAGCAAGGCTGGATCTACAAGCTGCTGAGCTGGATTTTTTGCAGGTGCGCCAAACGATTCTTTTGGAGTGGGAAGAACGACGAGGTGCCGTTTTGGTCGGAGAGAAACGCTATGCAGCAGCTCAGGACGCCGCTCGATTCGCGCGTGAAACTTTGGATGCTGAAGTGGAACGTCTCAACGCCGGAACAAGTACCACCTTCGTGGTTGCCCAGTTACAACGAGACTTGGTGTCGGCAGAACTGGCCGGATTACGAGCGTTAAGTGATTGGCGAGTGGCTTGGATTGAGTTGCTCCGCTCACAAAATGTCTTGCTGCAAGAAATGGGAATCCGCACGGACTTATAAGAGTCCGAGCATGGGCGCCTGTTGACTACAAACCTTCATAAAGCACAACCGAGTCGCTGCTTATCCGATACCGTCTTTTGCCAAACGTCTTCTGGGCAGGCGATAATTGAAGTGCAGCTCCGCAAATGGAACCTTTGCTCGGAAATACTTACCGCTCTACCAGAACAAAATTGTCTAGATAAAGCACTCCCGAAGGCCATGCTATGTCAGCAGACAGACTGACACGAAGGCGTGCAGTTTTGAGTTCCTGAAGGTCTTTATCGGTGAACTTGGAATGCACATTCCGGTTAGTATTTGTCCAGGTTGAGCCGGGATTAAGTGCTCCTTCTGTGTCAAAAGTCTGGTCCGC
>DAIRSW010000051.1:3335-17879 GCA_036804205.1 Verrucomicrobiia bacterium
CCGCAGTATTCGTCCGGACTCTCGCCCCGCGATCTAAGCGTTCCACGGTCCGATCTAACTCGCGGTACCCGCGAATCTCCACTCTAAAAGTCGCATTGCTGACTCCCTGTCCCATACCCTGAAAGCTAAACGCATAGTCTTTTTGGGTTGGAATAGAGCGCTCGAAACGGAGATGCACACGCCTGGTCGCGCCTGTAATGCCGCCGCTCGGGAATTGAAACAGATCGTTCGGTGGCTGGGTGTAGTTTATTCTCAAGGCGTTTTTTCCTTCTGGCGGGTTCGCTCGCGAATCGCTCTCCGCGTTCACGATGGCCATAGTTATGTAGGCGTTTCCGTTCTTTTCGTTCAACTCAACACTCCAACCGGACGGTAAATTTGTGGGCTCAGTGAAGCGAGGAGTTCCACGCAATTCTTCAGGAGCATTAAATTTTGGGGCTTCTTTGGTGCCAACATTATAGGCCACAGCGATGCGCCCGTTGGTTCGCCCCATAATGAGGACAAACAGTCCATCCCCGTTAAGGTCAGCCGCGTATGGCGAGACGAGGCCAGGTTGTTTTTCTTGATTTCCCAAAGGAATCGTTTTGGAGAAAGCAAATTCGTCACCCGGCTTCCAGCCGGCACCAGGATTTGTATAGAGATTAAGAAAGCCGGTTCGGTCCGCAACAATGAGATCGACATACCCATTTCCATTAAAGTCCACCGGTGCGGGGATAAGTTGCTCTCGCCCGTCGCCATAGGCCAAAAAATTCCGCGAAGAGTTGTCAAATTGAGGGCGGGCACCTTGACCTGCAATGAGCATGTGGACTGCATTCGCTGAATAAGTGCCTTCGCCGATCAGGATCTCTGGTCGTCCGTTGCGAGTAATATCCGCTGCCGCAGGAGCCAGGATATTCGCCCAAAGTCGACCATTGTCAGCGGTAGGCACCAAAGCCTCAGCATAGGTGCGGGGCTGACGGAAGTCGGGGTTCATGCCCCCGCCTTGGTTCTGAATAAAAAAGAGCTCCCCTAAAAAGTTGCCAACAAACATGTCTAGAGCGCCATTCCTCGTCCAATCCACCAAACAGAGGCGTGGGACCCGGCGAGCATTGGCTACTGATTCAAATGGCCTAGTATTCTCTTCCGACGACAAAAAGATGGGAATCAGCTCACCGTGCGTGAACTTCGGCTCTGTCCTGGTTCCGCTATTTTTGTAGACATAAAAATAGCCGGTCGGATCAGCCATGACGATATCAAGCAATCCGTTGCCATTAATGTCTACCACGTTGACCGACATGGGCATGGGCAAAGCGCCAAGCTGAGCTCTTTCGGTAAGCGCCTGCTGGCTGTGACGGTTACCCGTCAAAAAGCCATTTGCAGCCACACCATCCCAAAGGTTTTCTCGGCGCGCTCCACGCTCAAAACCTCCGTTGGTGATAAGATTGCGCGAGTCGCCATCCCCCTGGGCTCGTGCGGGGGACGGCCCAAATGCAAATCCAGCAATTGCTAGCGCGCAAAGCATCCCTTGTCGCATCATCAATAGTATGCTGATCGAAACACTCCCAAGGATAGAGTGCCACTTACTCGAAAGGCTTGGTGTCTGGCGGTGAAGAATGTTGTTCATATTTATAGGAGGGAATCGATTGGGTGATTATCAATTAATTGGTTATTCCTTTAGAATTCACCTTAAAGTCATTTTTTGGCGGTCGCAAGTACACAACATGAGCAGTGAGTGCCTGCATCCAAATTCTTCCATCCGCATATCAAGAAAAACCTTGGAGCTTGCATCTTGCGAATTCCGAGTGAGGTTTAATATCCAGGAGCCACGGATCTCCGACGAGCAAACCCCGCCAGGGCAGGAATGCAGCAACGGTAGCACGCTTGGTTTTGTCGTGGTCTCCTGGTTTTTTTGTCTCTTGTCTCCTAAGCAGTCCCCGGCCGCGTTACTGATTTTCCATTACCCGTATTTTAGCTATGCGCTTTGGACTTCGAATCACGCCACAAACCCTCCGAGAAAGGATTGAAAACACCATCGACGCAGTCATCCCAGAGGAACTCAAGCAGCTCCCCGAATGGCAGCGACAAGCAAGAATCCTTTCGGGCTTTGCGCTTTTAGGTCTGATCTTCGGATCGATTTTTGCATGTGTGTATTTTCTGATCGGCCACCACTTGGGTGCCATGGTTGTCGTGGTTTGCACACTTTTGTTAACCAGTTCACTGCTGCTTTGGAAAACCGGACGAATCGCTTCACATCGCAGACTCCGTCGCGTCGGGCATTTTCAAGCTGCAATTTTACATCTCGGTTTCTTGACGCTCACTCTCTTGGAAGGTGGCCTCCGCGGCCATGCAGCCGCTTGGTTGGCTAGTGCCCCTTTGGTTGCCCTCCTGATTCTTGGTAGAACCTGCTGGCCGTGGTTCGTTTTCTCCTTGGTTTCTTTAGCAGGAATTGCCGTGTTCGAGTCACGCTACGGAGCGTTGCCTAGCACCTACCCATCACAAAGCGCCGAGATCGTAACCATTCTCGGCGTAGGAGCGCTTGCGCCGTTTCTTTTTTGCTTGGGAGCACTTTTTGAACAGGCCCGACACCGAGCCCAAGAGCGCGCTGAGACTTCGCTTCGAGATTTGCAGGTCGCAAACCAACGCCTGAGCGAGCTGAATCATATGAAGTCTGAGTTTATGGGGATCGCCGCCCATGATCTCCGCAACCCGCTTGCCGTGGTTTCACTCATGGCCGAAACCTGGTTACTGAACCCGCCAGGTCAAAAGCAAACCGAGGAAACCTTTGCGCGAATCAAAGAAAAATCCCAACAGATGAATGAACTCATCATCCAGTTTCTTGATTCGCATGCTAAAGGACATCAACCGGATGAGCACTCTCGGATCGACCTGGCAGACTTGACCTACTCCGTGGCGGAGGACTACTCGATGCAAATCGAAAAAAAGGATCAGTTTCTGGTGATGACCGGAGAGCAACCCGGCGAGATTATTTGCGAGCCGATGACCCTCAGGCTCATTGTGGAAAATCTCATATCCAACGCGGTCAAATACACACCGCGAAAGGGGACAATTACAATCTCTTGGGAGATTGACGCAACCGGTTGGCAGTGGACTATCTCTGACTCAGGACCGGGCATTTCCAAAGAGGATCAAGCCAAACTGTTCCAAAAATACACGCGCTTAAGCGCACGACCAACCGGCGATGAAGATTCGGTAGGCTTGGGGCTGGCCAATGCGAAAGGCATGGCCGACCGTTTGGGCCTCCGGCTTGCGTATCTAGATATCTCCGGCCAAGGCGCAGTTTTCCAAGTGCAAAGCGAGAGCGAAGCCTGGGTTGGCTAAGCCAAACAAGCTGCGCGGGGGCTACTGCCCGCATGGGCTGCCTGAATTAGCCGCGTCATATCACCAACCAACCGGTTCCGGATGGGAGCCGCTTGCTGCCTCAGAGCGCGCTGCCTCTGCTCGTATTCATGGCGGCCAGCTTCGTCCTCAATTTTAATCGGCGTAAAGCCAAACGCTGACAAGTCATACGGGCTCGCTTGCATATCAAGCAACCGAGCCTCACTGGCCAACTCGAAACACTCCCAGACACGATCGGCGCTTATCCAGGGCCACAATTTGGTAGCCCACTTATACAAGTCCATCGACACATGCACGCAACCCGGTTGATCAAGATTTAATCGGTCCTCCGAGCTCAGCTGGCGAGCGTTCAATGGCCTCGCCGACTCCGAGAAAAAACGAAACGCATCAAAGTGGGTGCAGCAAAGCGGCCGGCTCTGGACTAGTTCCGCAACTCGCTGACCACTTAATCGGAGCGGCACCTCGCTGTGCCGATGCTCCGGAAGACGGTAGACCATGGCCCATTCATGAAGGCCAAAGCACGAAAATTGCGCCGGACGACTTGCGGTCGCTTCAAGAAGTCTCAGGATCCAAGTCGCACTCTCTCGTCGAGCTTCGGGCCATCGGGTCTCGTCCAACCAATGCCAACCTTCCGCAGATGATGTGACATTCCAGGAAGCGCATTTTTCTTCCAGTGCGACGCCCCAACCGGGATTCCATTCCAACAACTTGCTTGGTCGGAAGGAGTAGTAGGTGAACAAAAAATCCCAAACAGGATGCTTAAAGCCGGCGGCACGTTTCGCTAGATACTCGCCCCATCGCGCTTGCACGCGGGCAAGGTGCTCAGACCGACTTTGCGCGACCTCATGTTCAGGCAGGCGAACATTGGGGATGGAATAGGCCGCGCGCATCGCTGAATGAAGCTTAGTCGGGTGCATCTCGCAAGCGCGAGCGTCTTTTGGGTTAAGTTAAGTGCGCCATAGTGACACCACGAACAAAAACTTCCACGAAACAAGATGCGCCATTCTGGCGCGCATTCAAGACTGAAGAAGCGCCCCTTTACATTCCCATGTAGCTCATTATCAATGACTTACATTTTGCCATTTCGAACCCATAACGGCTTGGCACCAAATTCGCTATGGTTGAATATGTATCAAAACACTATGCCTATGAAACTCATTCGATATCAACAACCACAACGTGCTGACGTGGATCCTTTGACCGCGTTAGCTCGACAGTTCGACCAACTCTGGGACAGCCCCTTCAACTCCGTGTTTCGCGCCAGCGAAGCCATGGGCGATTGGGCTCCTGCTCTCGACATCTACGAAGAGAAAGACAGCCTAGTTGTCTTAGCTGAACTTCCTGGCCTCGATAAAGAGTCCATCGAAGTTTCGCTGGAGAACGGTTTGCTCTCCATCTTTGGCGAGCGCAAAACGGAAAGCGAATCTCCGGAAGGAGCCCGCGTTTTGCGCACAGAACGAACCTACGGCCGCTTCAGCCGAAGCGTTCGGCTGCCCATCAACGTCGACGCCGACAAAGTGAATGCTTCTTACAAGGACGGCATTCTCACCGTGCGGCTTCCCAAAGCCGAAGAGGCTAAACCCAAACAAATCACCATCGACTAAGGATTCCAGAATCCCGGCGGAAGCAACCTTCCGCCGGAACTCGGTCCACTGAAAGAAAAATCTTATGGCAACTGCCCACGAAACATCTAATACAAACCAAGAGGCAACTCTCTTACCCATCACTCACATTCATCAAACCGCCGACGGGTCTTACGTCCTTGAGGCAGAAATGCCAGGCGTAGGACGCGACGGGATTGATGTCTCGGTGGAGGGCAATGAGCTAACGCTTATCGGCAAACGCTCTCTGTCCTTTCCGCAAGAAGCCACTCCGCTTCGTCGCGAAATCCGGGCGCACAACTTCAAACGAGTGTTTGAGTTGGACGCTTCGATCGATACCAGCCGGATCTCTGCAAAAATCGAGCAGGGTGTCCTTCGCGTCGTCCTACCACTATCGGAACGCGTGAAACCTCGCAAGATCGAGGTCCTATCCGTGAACGACTAATTGAACACATGCCAAGGCCCCTTCTGGAGATGTCCGGGAGGGGCCTTTTGTGTTTCGACTTTGCTTAGCCCCGGCTTGAGCGCGATTCCTGACCCTCCGTTTTTCAGTTCTCCCTTGCTTCCCTCGGTCAGCAAGGCAAGATGATGGACTTCTATGAGCAAGACCATTTCAAACCGCACCGAGATTCCTGAAGCTGATAAATGGGATCTCTCTCGACTTTATCCGAGCCCCCAAGAATGGGAGGGCGACTTTCAACGATTGGAACAGGACTACCCCAAGATCTCTCAGTATCAAGGCCGGCTCGGCGAGTCAGCTCAAACCTTGTTGGATTATCTTGAGCTCGATAAATCACTGGACCTAGTTGCCGAAAGGCTCGGACACTTCGCCCACCTGCAAACCGCCGAGGAAGGTTCGAACAATGAGTTTCTCAGTCGCGAAGCACGCCTAAACCACCTCTTCACTCGCTGGGCCGAGGCCGCTTCTTTTGTGACTCCCGAGCTGCAAAGTTTCTCGGATGAGTTATTTGCCGAGCGCCTCAAGGACCCGGTGCTGAGCGCTTGGACACGTCGGCTCGAGCGACTGCGACGCTTCAAGCCGCACACTTTGACGCAATCCGAGGAACGACTTTTGGCTCTCGCGCATCCCTCCTTGGAAGGGCACTCCGACACCTTCGGCCAACTTACCAATGTGGATATGCGCTTTCCTTCAATCAGCAATGAAGAAGGCGATTCCGTCGAACTGAGTCACGCTGCTTATTCCGGATTCCTGCTCAGCCCCAACCGGGACGTGCGTAAAGCTGCGTTTCACCAATACTACAGCGTTTTTCAAGGACACCGCTTTACCCTAGCATCGTGTTTAGCGTCGTCGGTCCGGGCGGACGTATTTTTGGCGCGAGCACGCAATCACTCCAGTGCTCTGGAAGCGGCTCTTTTTCCGGATGTTGTTCCGGTTGATCTTTACAAAAATTTGATCGCTAGCGTGCGCGCAAACCTCCAACCACTTCACGAGTATTATCAGTTGCGACGAAGACTATTGGAGGTCGACGAAATCCATGTTTACGACACCTACGTTCCAGTGGTGCGTGACGTGAAGAAAAAGACGTCGTTTGATGAAGCAATCGACTTGGTTTGTGACTCGCTCCATCCGTTGGGCGAAGCCTATGTGAGTGCTCTGGCCAAAGGCCTCAAGGATCGCTGGTGCGACCGGTATGAGTCACGCGGCAAGCGCAGCGGAGCCTTTTCCAGCAGCAGCTATGGCAACCCTCCTTATATCCTAATGAATTATCAGGACGATGTTTTTTCGGATATCTATACCCTTTCTCACGAAGCCGGCCATTCCATGCACACCTTTCTCAGCATGGAAGCTCAGACTTTTCAAGACTATCACTACCCGATTTTTCTCGCGGAAGTCGCTTCGACCTTTAACGAAGAATTGTTGACTCATCACTTGCTGCAAACCACCGAGGACCCCAAAATGCGCGCCTACATTCTCAATCGTCAGATTGATGATATTCGAGCGACTTTGTATAGACAAACCATGTTTGCGGAGTTTGAGATGATCATTCACGAGCACGAGGAAGCCGGCGAGGCGTTGACCTTGGACGCCATGACAGAGCAATACCACCAACTTTTGCAAGCCTACTTTGGAGCGGATTTTGTCCTTGATGAGGAGCTTTCTTTAGAATGCCTCCGGATTCCGCATTTTTACTCAGCGTTTTATGTTTATAAGTATGCCACCGGCATCGCTGCGGCAATGACTTTAGCCGACGAAGTGCTGGCCGACCAAACCGGTCAGGCTTGCCAACGGTATCTCAAGTTCCTTTCGTCCGGCGGCAGTCAAGATCCTATTCCTACACTTCAAGCCGCAGGGGTCGATCTGTTGAGCCCAGAGCCAGTGGAGCGCGCCTTAAAAATCTTCCATCAACGAACCCAGGAGCTTGAAACTTTGCTGGCCTGATCTTTGAGTTTCGACAAGAAATTGTAAGATTGCCACTTGAGCTTCTTGCGTGGCCTGCGAAGGTTCGCCATGAACGTGTCCTCCTTTATGCCTCCACTCTCCTTGATGTTGAGCTTGTTGCTTACCATGTCCTTTGGCCAAAATCTCATGGCCCAAAGCGATGAAACCGCTGCCAGCATCATCGAACGTTTTGAAAAAGACAAAGCTGCTGCTCTGTCGGCTTACATAGAAGCCAACCCAGAAGCGGAAGACCGTGGGGTAGCTGAGGATTCTTTGATCGAATCTTTAGCAAATGCTGGAGATTTCGCAGGGATGATCCCGATCCTTACCGCCCAATATGATCGTGCCGAAAAAGCTTCGGAGATGGATGCGCAACAGGTTTTTGGAGCTGTTTTGCAGCCGCTCTTTTACGCGTTCAGCGAGTCTAACGCAAAAGATGATGCTCAAGCTTTATTCGATCGAGTGAATGCGGACTTTAAGGAGAACGCCGCGCACGAACCTCTAATGGGTGCGCTCACCCAAATGATGGCGACTTTTAACATGCCCAGCGAAGGCCAGGTCATGGAGATGAGCTTTACTTCGACCGACGGAAAAGAAATCGATCTCGCCGACCTACGAGGCAAAGTTGTTCTAGTCGACTTTTGGGCCTCCTGGTGCCCGCCGTGTGTGGAAGAAATGCCCCACGTTGTGGCCGCCTACGAAAAGCATGCTGCAGCCGGGTTTGAGGTTATTGGCATTTCTTTAGATAATGAAGAAGCGGCTTTTAAAGGGTTCATGGAGGAGCACAAAATGACTTGGCCGCAGTATTTTGACGGCAAAGGCTGGGAAAGCGAAATGGCCTCCAAGTATGGCATCACCAGTATCCCGTCCACTTTTCTTCTTAATAAAGAGGGCGTGGTCGTGGCGACGGATTTGCGTGGCGATGACTTGATGAAGCAAGTAGCGGCCCTGTTAGAATAAGGCGCTCTCGCTATCTAGAGGCCGGCAAATTCTCGGGTGGGTGTGTTGTTGTTGCCTTGGATTCTCAGCTTTCCGAGTATCGAGCCGAAGATTTGCGGCCTCTGGCGGATCTATATCGGGCCTCCATCCTTGCTCTCGGTAGAGACTTCTATACAGAGGAGCAATTAAAAGCCTGTGCCAGCCTCGCTGACGATCTTCCGGCTTTTGAGGCAGGGCTGAATCAAGGCCATACCTGGGTTATCAGGTGCCAAGGCCAGGCCATTGCGTTTGGGCAGCTGCAGCCGAGCGACCACCTTACCCTGCTCCATTGCCATCCAGCCTATGTCAAATGCGGCCACAGCAAAACTCTGTGTCAGCATCTAGAAGCGATCGCCGTCAGGTCAGGTCAGGTGCTCATCAACACAGACAGCAGCCGGGTGGCTAGGTCGTTTTTTGAAGCCCAAGGTTTTGTGTGTTTAAAATCTGAGGTGGTCCTTCGTCACGGTGTGGCGATTGAACGCTTTAAAATGGCCAAGCTTCTGCAACCCTATAAAAAGTGGGCGATCCTTGGTAATTCCGGTTCGGGAAAGAGTACTCTCGCTAAAAGGATTGCGCTCTGCTTAAACGCCAAGGTTCTCGACCTGGACACCATAGCTTGGGATGCCGGCCCAGAACGAAGGGATCTTTCCGCGAGCCACCAGGCGATTCGTGATTGGCAAGACGGCCAAACCGAGTGGGTCATTGAAGGCTGCTACGAAGATCTGCTGCAAGTTGTGAACGAGCCAGACACGGCACTGCTTTGGCTTGACCCTCCCACCGCGGTTTGTCAAAACCGAGTCAGTACGCGGAGGTTCGAGCCTCACAAATACAGTTCTATGACAGAGCAGCAGGCTGCGCTGCCCGAGCTCACGGACTGGATTGCCCGATACTCTGATCCTCAGCGGTCCATGTCTTGGCATCATCACAATGATCTCTACCAAGCATGGGCTGGCCCAAAATTTCCATCAAGCCAAGAAACTCCGCACCCCGCCGAACCTCGGACGTAGAGCAAGGCCTCTGCGGATAATGATGCCATTTGGCAAGGCTAGGTTTTTACTAGCTTATAGACCGGAGGTGCGCTATGATCACTCGGAATGGCCCATAACATCTGGCGCGACCAATCTCAACATGACGACGAAGCGGAAGGCACACTCTTCCCGCTTCAGAGTCATCCGACCGGAGCACACGGCACGATCGACCGGCTCGACTCTGAGGTTCAAAAAGCTCAGGAACAATTATTGACCCTACGTCGGCAACAGGAGCTGATCGAACGTCAAAAACGGGAGCTCGAGCAACTCAGCCAGAAGCAAGAGCAATTCGATAATGGCAAGCGCACCTTGGTCGACCAGATGCAGCGAGGCATGATTCGCATCGATAAAGAAGGCACTGAACTAGAAAAGCGTCTCGAACAAATGCGACACGCCCGGGCTTTGTTTGTCGAAAAAATTCACGAACTCGGCGAGTTCGACTCATCAAACTGGTCGCCCGAGGAGCTGCCCAAACATTTGCCCATCGCTCTAGGTGTGCTGGAAAGTGCCGAGTTAGAATACGAGAAATGTCGTATCCGTCTTAATGCTTATGCACAGGAGGATGTTTTGGAGCACACCGACGACAGCGGTAGTGATTGGTCAGAAGCTAGCTTCTGGACCTGGGCCAAAATGGGCTTTGCCTTCACCCTACCCCTCGTTGTCGTAATCTTATTGCTTGGGCTCTTTTTTATGTTGCGGCAACCAAACGGGTTATAAATCAAGAAGGATGTTTTTCATGCGAATGACGCGACCGCTTCGTCAACGAATGAAAGAGCTGTCAAAACAGTTGCGTGAGTTGAACCAAGAAATCGAGGAGCTTGAGGCCGAGGTCGCCGCTGCTCCGGGGCAGGTTGTCGAAAATCTTCGTCGAAGAAAAGAGCAGCAACTCGAACGAGCCATTCAGCAAAGAAGCCAGCTTGATCGAGCCTGGGCTATTCCGAACCAAAGCGATTCACCTTGGCAAGATCACGATCAAACCATGCGGCCTTTGGCACGACAAAGACGCCGTTTTTGGCAAAAAACCTGGATCACCATCATTCTATTAAGCCTGCTTCTTTGTGCTCTCCTGCTCTGGGCATGGGCACTCTGGAAAGAACACCTCCCAGACCTCCCGCTCTAAAAAAAGCAGGTCAGGGCATCGGAGCAAACTCACTGAGACACGGAGCGCCAAAGACGTGCTTTCACGGAGGCCTGTGGCCCCCCGCAGCGCCAAAGGCGCAGCTTATTGTAGCCTAGGGCAACGCCCCAGGACCCTCGCAAATTCCCATCGGGGCTGAAAGTCCGAATTATCCAGACACACCCACCTATTCCCCAATATCCTCATTCCAAAGCTCCGGACGGGTCCGAATAAACTCCTCCATCAAACCGATGCATTCTGGGTCCTGAACCACCTCCAAATGCACCCCACGACTTCTCAACAAAGCTTCCTCTCCCATGAACGTTTGGTTCTCCCCAATGATCACCCGAGGAATCTTATAAAGCAAAATCGCGCCAGAACACATCGCGCATGGAGACAAGGTCGTGTAAAGCGTGCACTCCGCATAGACCTTTGCCGCCAAACGACCGGCATTCTGTAATGCCGCCATCTCCGCATGCAAAACCGGATCCCCCTTTTGCACCCGCTGATTGTGACCGCGACCGAGAATTTTCCCGTCATGCACAATCACCGATCCAATTGGCACCCCACCCGCCGCCAAACCGCGACGCGCTTCTTCTACTGCTGCTTCCAAAAATGCATCATTCATTGGGCCTACCTCCCCCATTTTCATTCTGAAGTCGAGTCCATTGCTCAACCAGCAGCAAAGTCGCTCGGCCTCGATGGCTCAGCAGATCCTTCTCGGTCTGCCCCATCTGCGCAAACGACTCCTCATGCCCGGTTGGGACAAACAAAGGATCATAACCAAATCCGCCCGCTCCCTGTTCCCCATCTAGAATGCGCCCCTCACACACGCCGTCGCACTCCAAAACAACGGACGCACCTTTGACCAAGCACAACGCACACCAAAAGCGTGCGCTACGTTCCTCCACTGGCACCCCCGCCAAAGCCGCCAGTAGCTTGGCACGATTCTCAGCGTCGCCCGCATTTTCCCCAGCAAACCGCGCCGAGTAAATCCCGGGTGCGCCGCCCAAAGCATCCACTTCCAGGCCGGAATCATCCGCCAGCACATATTCACCACAAACACTGGCTAGCGCCAAGGCCTTGATCCGTGCATTTTCCGCAAAAGATTTGCCGGTTTCCTCTGGCATCCTCCACGATTTCCTGACAGAATGGAGGTCCTCTACGTCAAAACTCGATTCGAGCAAATTCACGAATTCTTGCACTTTATGTGCATTCCCAGTGGCAATGACGAGAGGTGTTTTCATAAATTACGTAACTTCATGGACCAACGAAAGAAACCCTATCCCTTCTCTGAGTTTGAACCTCGCTGGCAAGAACTTTGGGTCAAAGAAAAGACCTTCGCCACTCCGAATCCAGGAGAAAAATCTTTCGACTCCGATAAACCAAAATACTACATCCTCGACATGTTCCCGTATCCGAGTGGGGATGGCTTGCATGTGGGCCACACCGAGGGCTACACCGCCACCGACATCTTGGCGCGCTACAAGCGGCTGAAAGGCTTCAATGTTTTACATCCTATGGGATGGGACGCCTTCGGTTTGCCCGCTGAGCAATATGCCATCCGGACTGGCCAACACCCTCGGATCACCACCGAAAACAACATCAACCGTTTTCGAGCCCAACTGCAAAGAGTTGGTTTTTCTTACGATTGGGATCGTGAGGTCAACACCACCGACCTCCATTATGTGCGCTGGACACAGTGGATCTTCTTGCAACTTTACAACAGCTGGTTTGATCCCAGCACCCAAACCGCTCGCCCCATTGAGGAGCTGAGCGCTCAGCGCAAAAATGAGCAGCCGGACGAAACCGAAGCCGAGCGCCGCGACTTTTTGGACGCCCATCGTCTGGCTTACGTCTCAGAAATGCCGGTGAACTGGTGCCCGGAACTCGGCACCGTTCTGGCCAATGAAGAAGTGGTCGATGGCAAAAGTGAGGTCGGCGGGTTTCCCGTAGAGCGTCGGCCCATGCAGCAATGGATGCTGCGCATCACTGCATTCGCGGAGCGCCTCATCAACGACCTCGACCTGGTGGACTGGCCGGAATCGATCAAACTCCTGCAACGCAATTGGATCGGACGGAGCGACGGAGCCAGCGTTCGATTTACCATCCGCCGACATCCCACCAAAAGCATTGAGGTCTTCACCACCCGACCGGACACGCTCTTTGGAGCCACCTACATGGTGCTTGCTCCAGAGCATCCACTCGTCGAGCAGATCACACCCGAGCGGCAGCGTAAGGCAGTGAAAGCTTATCGCGATAGCATCGCCAGCAAGTCAGACATGGATCGCACCGATTTGTCTCGTGACAAATCCGGAGTCTTCACCGGTGCCTACGCCATCAACCCGGTCAACCAAGAAATGATCCCCATTTGGATCGCCGATTATGTGCTCATGAGCTATGGCACCGGAGCTATCATGGCTGTGCCAGCGCACGACGAGCGCGACTTCGAATTTGCTAAAGCCTTTGATCTCCCCATCCGACCCGTCGTCAAGCCGCCCGAACCTTCAGACGCCCATGAAGAATCCGCCTGCTGGCCCGGCGAAGGCATCTCCGTAAACAGCGACTTTCTCGATGCGCTCCCCACTGCGGAAGCCAAAGAAACCATGATCCAATGGTTAACCGACAAAGAACTCGGCCAACGCACCATCAACTACAAACTGCGTGATTGGTTATTCTCGCGTCAACGCTATTGGGGCGAGCCCTTTCCACTCTACTGGAACGAGCAAGGCCACCAGGCAGCAGAGCCCACCGAGTTACCCATTCGCCTGCCGGAAATGGACGACTTCAAACCGGCCGGCAACGCCGAGCCGCCCCTGGCCAAAGCCCAAGACTGGGTCAACGCCAAGCCGGGTTTGCGTCGCGAAACCAACACCATGCCGCAATGGGCCGGCTCCTGCTGGTATTATCTTCGTTACTGCGATCCGCACAACGAAAATGCCGTGATCGATCCTGAAGTCGAAAAATACTGGATGAACGTGGACCTCTACGTGGGCGGAACAGAACATGCCGTGCTGCACCTGCTCTACGCACGCTTCTGGCACAAGGTGCTGTTTGACTTGGGGCACGTCACCACCCCGGAGCCTTTCCATCGTTTGGTCAACCAAGGCATCATTCTCGGCCCGGACGGTCAACGCATGTCCAAAAGCCGTGGCAACGTGGTAAACCCCGATCAAGTTATCGCGGAGTACGGAGCGGATGCCTTGCGTCTTTATGAAATGTTCATGGGACCGCTGGAACAGATGAAACCATGGAGCACAACCGGAGTGGAAGGCGTGTCACGTTTCTTGGCCCGCGTCTGGCGTCTGGTCATGGAAAGCAATCAAGCCGGGGAATGGACGATCGCGGAAGAACTCGACAACGCGCCGCTTGATGAGGAACTCCAAAAAGTCATGCACCGGACCATTCACAAAGTCAGTCTGGATCTGGAAGCACTGGCTTTCAACACCGCCATTTCGCAAATGATGGTCTGCACCAACGCCTTGACCAACGCCAAACCGCGACCGCTCCAAGCGGTGCAATGGTTGTTAGTGCTTTTGAACCCGTTCGCACCGCATCTCACCAGTGAGCTGTGGACCTTACTGCGAGGCCGATTTCCTGAGATTGCCAAAGACATCCATCTGCAGCCCTGGCCGAGTTGGAACGAAAAATATCTTGTCGACGACGAAGTGCTAATCGTGGTCCAGATCAACGGAAAGCTGCGGGAAAAAATGAAAGCCCCGGTCGACCTCGACAAAGGTGAGCTAGAAAAACAAGCCTTAGCGCTGCCAAAAATCCAAGAAGCCCTAGCCGGCACCACCCCAAAACGAGTCATCGTAATCCCCAACAAGCTAGTCAACGTGGTCTTGTGACACGCCTCGCTAACGCACTGGCCAAGGCTCCGGCTCACCCCAGTGAATCACACACTATCGAATCAGCTTCCACCGGGCTCGTCCCGGTGGAGCGAAAATTGAATTCCAGCACCCACCCCCGTGAAAGACGCCCCCAATCCTGCTTGCCAGGATGGAGCTGTGATTGAATGCGGACTGCTTCCGAATATTGGACCGCGACGACGCGCCCCGGCACCCATCACGCCACCTTTCTTCA
>DAIRSW010000052.1:0-17824 GCA_036804205.1 Verrucomicrobiia bacterium
TCTGCGCCTCAGCGCCTCTGCGGGACAACCACCCACTGAAATCAGCGAGGAGCCCTAATTCGACGCTAGGAAAACTTCGAAAAAAACTTGAATCTTGCCATGTGGTGCTTTAGATTTATTCAAATGAAGCGGTCTGACCAGTATTCTCAACCCCAGGCAGGTGAGGCTCCTCGACTCCGAGAAGCTGCGCTCTATCCCACCGCCCACCAAATCGAGGTTCCCTCGCCAGTGGAGGCGGATCGTAGAATTCGCGCTGGCCTGCCCTTCGCGGAGTTTGACACCATGGCGGAGTTGCTGGGGCTCACCGCTGAGCAGTTGGCTGGGCATCTGTCCATTTCTCGCAGTACTTTGTTGCGCCGTAAAAAAGCTGGCTTCCTAGACATGCAAGAGTCAGACCGGCTTGTGCGTTATGCACGGGTGTTCTCGCGTGCTTGCGAAGTGCTGGGCTCCGAGGCCACGGCTCGCACTTGGCTACAGCAACCGGCGCGAGCCCTCGACTTTAACGGGCCTCTCAGCTTTTCAGAAACCGAGGTCGGAGCCCGCGAAGTGGAATCCCTTTTAGGACGCATCGAGCACGGCGTTTTTTCCTAGCCTGCAATGGCGTTGGCCTGGAGAATTGTTGGCATCGGCCGGGCGGACTCGGCGTTTGACGGGGCAGGGGCTCGCCTTTTTGGCGGACGATGGAATACGCGCGGTCAGGCCATGATATACACGGCTGGCAGTCGAGCGTTGGCCGCGTTGGAAGTGCTTGTGCACCTGGAACGGCCCCTGAGCCACGCTTTTGTCAGGTTCGCAGTCAAGATTCCGGACGCCTGCATCCAGGCTTTGGATGACCAAGTCACATGGTGCAGTCTAGCGCACCGCCCTACTATCGATCCAGCCACTCAGCAGCGCGGTGACGATTGGGTACGGCAAGCTAGTAGCTTAGTATTGCAGGTCCCCAGTTCGGTCATTCCCGAAGAGCCGAATTACTTAATAAATCCGCAGCATCCGGAATTTGCACGCCTCATCATTGGTCCACCGGAAAGCTTTAGTCTTGACCCGCGGTTAAGCTAAAGTAGCCGGGTGCTACAGCATCGAGCTCGATCCTTGATTAAAAAAGTTTAACAGAATTTTTTGTTGACGCTCTGACCAACCTTCAGGAGGTTTCTAATCTTATGAAGGTCTTGCTACTTGGTGCCGGTGGATTTATTGGAGCGAACTTAACTGAACGTATTCTCGCAGACGGAGTACATGACTGTACTGCGGTTGATATCTACAGCGAAAAGCTCGAGGACCTCATCAGCACAAACCGATTGACCTACTTAGAGCTGGACATCCGAGGCAACGACGAGAAGCTTGAGCAGTTGGTGATTGAGCACGATGTGATTGTCGATCTCGTGGCCTTTGCGAACCCTAGCCTCTACGTCACCGATCCTCTCGAAGTCTTTAAACTCAACTTTATCGAGAATCTCAAAATCGCCGAGATGTGTGTAAAGCATAAAAAGCGCATCGTGCAATTTTCGACCTGCGAAGTCTACGGCATCACTGCGGCGCGTGCTTTTGGTAAGGACAGCAAAGATTTCCCTACCCCTTTTGTGGAGGACGTGACTCCGCTTATTATGGGCCCTGTAAAAAATCATCGCTGGATTTATGCCTGCGCCAAACAGTTGTTGGAGCGCGTGCTGCACGCCTACGGCATTGAGCAGGGTTTGAAATACTCGATTATTCGACCTTTCAACTTTATTGGACCCAGAATTGACTTCTTGCCGAGCGAACAGGCCGGAAACCCGCGTGTGTTCAGTCACTTCATGAACGGCCTCCTCTATGGCACCCCCATGAAATTGGTCGACGGTGGCAATGTGTATCGTGCCTACACCTACATTGACGACGCGGTCGACTGCATGATTCGCATTTTGGACAATCCCAATGGCGTATGCGATGGAGAAATTTACAATATCGGATCTCCAGAGAACGAGATCACCATTGCCGAGTTGGCAGTGCTGATGAAAGAAATCTTTACCAAAGAATTCCGGATGGAAGGCGATCCAGAGCCCGAAGTCATATCGGTGACTTCGGAAGAATTTTATGGTCGTGGTTATGAAGATTGTGACCGTCGAATCCCAGATATCAGCAAGGCGCAAAAGCACCTCGGTTGGGAGCCCAAACACGATTTACGTTCCGTAATCCAAAAAACTATGGCCTACTTCGTGGAAAAACACCGCGCCAAACAAGGTCAGCTCACCGCAGTTTGAGCGCTCTGAGCTGGCAGCGCACTCCTGGGTGACCCAGTAGGCGGAGGCGGCCCTGGCAGGAAGGGAGCTCGCACTCTAGGTAGGCGAGATTCCCGCGAAGGCAAGCATGCGCCCGGTTTTGCCTTTTTCCCGTCGATAGCTGTAGTAGAGTTGGGGATGTGACGCAGTGCAGAGCCCGCAATCTTCTAAAATTTGAATGCCAAACTCCATGCTCTGTTGGATGATTTGCTGCGTGAAATCAATCTCATAATGGGGCGGTCGAATGCATGGCCCCAATTGCACCACCGTTCGAGCCATGTCCGCTCCCAAGCCGGCCATTGCTTCGAGCATACGGGGCACAACGCCTTGTTCAGCTCCTTTTTTGCCAGCGTGGGCGATGCCAAAAATTGACGTCTCGGGGTCGATAGCCCACACCGGGCAGCAGTCAGCCACATAAATCCCTAGACAGTGATGGCGACTCCTGGTGACTAGCGCATCAGCCTCCCCTTGAACTCCGGCTGGGCTAGACTCCTGAACGATCAGTGCCGTAGTGCCGTGAACCTGCTTGGCAAAACAAAACCGGTGCCGATCCAGGTTCGCGCCTCGTCGAGTTTGGTTATGAATCGTCTCAAGCCGTTGCAAAGCCACCTCCCGGTCAACTTTCACGTCAAGCCCGACAACCCGTCTTGTGAAGCCATGGATAAGCTGCGATGCATGCGCATCAAGCAAGGGAAAGCTTTCCCAGGCAGCGTGGGTCATTGTTGCAGGTTTTGAGCACGCATCCCTTCCTGCTCGCGCAGGCGTCGAACCCAGCGTTTTTGTAAGAGCGGATCCTCAAAAGCATCCTCATAAATAAGTGTTCGACCCGAGGCTCGGTCAATGGAGGAAACGGCGCGTGTATAGTCGAACATTGCCTGAAGCCGAGTCACTTGAGCGCGATTTAGAGCCACGCGCGCGTCGAAGAGTTCGAGTTGTGTCGCAGTTCCCGCATCGAGTCGCGCGGTCGCGAGGCGCAAAGCTTCCTCTGCTTGTTCCACGTTGACGCCCTGGCTCTCGATAAGCTCACTGGCTTGCTGCCATTGCGAGTAAGCCTCAAAAACCTCAAGTTCTACCTGACGCTCCGCATCTTCGTAAAGAACCTTGGCCTGCTCGAGTGCGGCTCGTGCCTGCTGAACGCGCCCTTCAATCCGAAAGCCATCAAAAATATTCCAAGTTCCCCGAAGGCCAGCGAACCAGCCGTTGATCACATCGCCTAAATCATCACTAAACCCGCTGTTTCGCCATTCGTAGCCAACAACTGCTTCGATTCGCGGAATGCGAGTGCCCAGCTCCACTTTGATCGTTTCGGAAGCCTCAAGCACGGCTAGTCGCCGACTCTTGAGCAATGGTCTTGATTGCTTGGCTGCGGTCAAGAATTCTGCAAGATCAATTGGTTGCTGCTTTGCTTCTAGGCTGTCGGTCAGCCGAAAGGCTAAGCCACCACCCCCTATTTCGTAGTTGCTCATTCCCATCACTCGAGCCAAGCGGAGTTGGGCAACACGAAAGTCGTTCTTCGCGCGAATAAGTTCAGGACGAGCATTGGCAAGCTCGACCTGGGATCTGAGCACATTAAATTGAGGAACCGTGCCTGCCTCGAAACGATTCTGCTGATCTCGCAGCTGTTGTTCGAGAAGTGTTAGAGACTCTTCCTGCACCCGAATAATGCGAGCGGCCAGGACCACCGAGTAGTACTCGGTGGTTACCCGGTCGATAACGTCAATGGTGGTTTCCAGGAAGGCAAAAAAGCTCGATGTACGACGCAGGTTTGCGATGTTCAGCGCGTTGAGCGCTCGGCGTCCTTGAAAAAGAAGCTGACTCACCTCGACCGTGGTCGACCAGCTGCGAGCAGAACTGAACCCGGATGGAAAACCTTCCGGTTGCTCGGTGAGCCCATCGCTTTGCTGATTAAGTGCGGCCCGGGCACTGATCTGTGGCAGCAATTCCGAGCGAACTTCTAGGACCGCCCCCAACGTGTTAGCGATATCCTTTTTCGCTACTAAAACTTCGGCGTTGTTTTGTAAGGCTAAGCGAATCGCTTCTTCGAGTGAAAGCGCCTGCTTGCCAGGCTCTAAACTATAACCCGGCTGGCAGAAGCCGAGCAAAGCAACGAGCATAGTAACAAGCGAGATTGATCGATTCGCTTGGCGTAGTCGTGAAGTCATAGATGGCTTAAAAGGGATATGGCCAAGTCAAAATGGGGAGGTTTTTCTAGCTTAAAGAAATAACGGGGAAAGAAAAATCAAGGTTGGAGAATTTTGCCTAAAAGGCGCACCAGACTTTGGCGCTCCGTGGCATTGAGCGGCGCTAAAGTCGTATCAAGCCGATCGCGGAAGCGATTGATGACACGGTTGAGCAAGCCCGACCCTTTTTTGGTGATGTTGCAATAAACCCGGCGACGATCTTCGGTGCTGTGAACACGATTTACATAACCCATTGTTTCGAGCCGGTCCACCAGGCCAGTTGCGGCGGCGGTGGTGTGGCCCATCAGTTTAGCGATATGGCTCATGGTTAATTTGTCCTCAATTTCCAGGGCTTGCAGAAGATGAATCTGGCCCCAGGAGACCTTCTCAGAGTCGATCTCCGCAGCAAGGTCTTGCAGCAGGGTTCTCTGGGAGGCTAAAAGGAGGGAAGTGAGTTGGTCTAGATCGTTAGTCATTGTACTTTGGTCTTGGTTTGGATTTTTCATGGGTATATGGTTGTTTTTGTTTGAAGTAAAGTTAAGGAGGAATTCTAAGCAGATGTTGTGCTTAAAGCTGCTTGTTCATGGTTTTTGTTGATTGCGGAGGACTGATACTCGGATTGGGGGAGCGCACGAAAATGCCTTTCAAGCATGCTCATCTGCACTTTTCAGGGAAGGCGAATCCCTGGATCGATATCTTATCTTTGGCAAAGAAAATAAGGAGTTCCTATGAGAGAACCCTATAACACTAGCACAGATTGATCTTAAAGACGAATGCCAGATGATCTTGCTCCATCGAGCCAACCATGCATCGGCTCGACTCGGTCGATCCGCCACAAGTCTTTCGCCATATCGCTCGGACGCAACACAAAAAATCGCGCCGATACTCCGTTGTTCGAATGTCGAAAAAAAACTTCCACCAACGAGGCGTCGCTGTAATGGTGTACTGATCCGAACTCTACGGTCCACTGTGGGTTCATTAAGGCCAGGTCGCTCCGAAAGTGACGTATTTGAGCCACCGCTTCTTGGGCGTCGTTGCTGGTTTGACGGACCAATTGGTAGGCGGCTTGATAGTCGGCTTCTCGCAGGACTGCTAGATGTTGTTGAATGATCTCGTAAAAGACTTTCGGCTCTGGATAGTAAGACTTTTGTTCGAACCAAGCCAGCGGATTGCGAAAGTCTGCCAGCCAAGCCAACCAAACAAGGAGGCTTGCTATGCTCAAAAGATATGCCGCAGCTTTCGCTCTCATTCCTCATGACTAGATCCGAGTTCGCGTAAAAGTGCAAATGAATAGATGCCCGTGTTGTGACCATCACCCCACACGGGCCGGAGGGCGTATCCACCTACGGAATCAATCCTTTTAAGAGTGGACATTCCGGGGGCAATCTCAGCGACATCTAGGGGCAAGGGGCCGGGCCGGAGACCATCAGGTTCACCTGAGCAAACCGCACAGGGACAGTTCTGCCTTAAAAGCGGTAAGCGCAGAAAATTTTCCTGTCCGTCACTCCAGCGCATGGCGATCAAGTCATCCAACACATCAAAGTTTTCAAGGGTTAAGGACATTATCAGCAATTTTCAGAAATAGTTGCGAAATACAAATTGTTTGAAGCAAAAATCTCCATGAGAAAAGTGAATAAATCAATAGAAAAGATGAATGGTGATTCAAAAAGTGGCTTGCTATTCGAAAAATGCGCTGCTAATCAATTCTTGTGCGTGGCCCCTCCCTCCACTCGCTCGTGTTCTTATGACTGACTCTGTTCTTACCCGTAAAGATCGCGACCGCAAAATTCGTGAAGACGATTTCCTTGCTGCCGCCGAGCAGCTGTTTGCTCAAAACGGGTTTCATCACACCTCCATGGAAGACATAGCGGCGACCGCCCAGTATGCGACCGGAACTATTTACCGATACTTCGATTCGAAACAGGCGCTGTATTTTCGTATTCTTGAAATGCGTCTTGAGGAGCATCTTGAGGGCCTCAAGTCTGCCATCGCCCAGCAGTCAACAGCTTTGGACCAACTTCGGACCTTGATGAGGGCCAAGTTTCGATTTTTTCAAGACCACCAAGACTTTCTGGCCATTTATTTAGGCGAGTTTTCCACTCCCAACTCATGCATGGTCGAGCCTACAGCGGGCTTGCCACCCCGCTGCGTAGAGTTGGTGCAGGGCTGCCAAGCCATGCTGGAATCTGCGCTCAGGCATGGCATGCAAACGGGTGAGTTTCATCCTTACCACGTCGGTACAGTGATGGCCATGATCCGAGGACTCACCGATGGCTTACTTCTTAATGCTTGGGAAACGACTCGATATACCGAATTGGAGCCGCCAGAAAACCTCGTCCACACCGCCATAAAATTTATGGAAGCAGGTCTGACCCGCCAACCTTAAAAAACCACCTATTCATAAATTCTAACATGCAAGCTGCCACTGACTTCTACTTAAAAGGGCCATCACTCCTAGCCGGGCTCGTAGTTGTGCTAGGTTTTTTAACCGGATGCGGACGTCCACCCAGCATGGGCGGGCCACCAGAAGATAGCCCAATCCGAGCCGTTGTGGCGATGGTCGAAGAGACCGAGCTTCAGGAAACGTTCGCCGTGGTGGGTTCAGTCAGCGCTCAAGAAAGAGTGGACCTCCTAGCGGAACTTGATGCGCGAGTCGAGAAAATACTCTTCGACGAGGGCCAGAGTGTTGCCCAGGGGCAGCCTCTTTTTCAACTCGATCAAATCAGGTTGGAGGCCAGAAAGAAAGAAGCGCAAGCCAACCTGGTTTTGGCACAAGCCAATTTTGAACGTGGCAAAACGCTCCTTGCTGACCGATCCGTTTCCACCCAGGACTTCGATCGCTTGTCAGCCGAACTGCAGCAAGCGGAAGCCGCGCTTACCTTGGCCGAAAAAGACTG
The DNA here is from genome assembly GCA_036804205.1 of Verrucomicrobiia bacterium. GTDB lineage: Bacteria > Verrucomicrobiota > Verrucomicrobiia > Chthoniobacterales > CALDSX01 > DAIRSW01. The sequence continues at coordinate 7,330 of DAIRSW010000052.1, forward strand.
GGGCGACGCGAAAGTGACCGCACCTTTTGCTGGCCGGATTAGCGAACGAGCTATATCGGTAGGACAATTCGTCAGCCGAGGAACCAAACTTGCTTCGCTGGTCGATGATTCCGTCGTTGAGGTCGAGTTTTACGTGCCGGAGCGACTTTCAAGTCAGGTGGCGATGGGTCAGACGGTTCAGTTGATCACCGTGGCCTATCCGGAAGTGGTGTTTGAAGGCCAGGTCTCTTTCATTAGTCCCCGGATGGAGGAAAGAAACCGGAGTGTCTTAGTGAAAGCGCGAATTGAGAATCAAAAGGGTTCGCTCAAGGACGGGATGTTTGGCAGTTTACGGCTCGAGATATCGCATCGTGATCAAGCCTTAGTGGTTCCGGAAGGCGCTTTGTTTTTTCAAGGGGACCAAGCGATGGTTGTAAAAGTCGATCCAGAAGGCCGCGCGCAATTTCAACCGGTTGAAGTGGGCTTGCGATTGGCCGGTAAGGCCGAGATCCGGTCGGGCCTCATAGCTTCTGACCGAATTGTTGCAGAAGGCTGGCAGAAAATGGGTCCAGGCACAAAAGTGGATGACGGATCGACACCGCCTGAAGCGGAGGAGCCGCCGCAGCCCGAAGTAAGCTAAGAACGTATGAACTTTTTAGAAATTTGCATACGGCGTCCGGTGATGACGTTGATGATGAGTATCGCCATTGTGGTTTTTGGAGTGGTGGGCTTAACCCGGCTTCCCGTGCGTGAATTGCCCGATGTTGATGCTGTTGTCGTCAATGTTCTCACCGTGTATCCCGGGGCCAGCGCTGAGGTGGTGGAAACCGAAGTTACCGAAAAGCTCGAGGAAGCCATTGCGAGCGCGGAAAGCATAAGAATCCTTCGCTCGGAAAGCCGCGAACAGGTGAGCAGCATTGAGATTGAGTTTAGCATCGAGCGTGATGTCGATCTGGCCGCGCAGGACGTGCGGGATGCTGTCGCGCGGGTCCGTGGGCGGTTGCCGGTTGATATTGAAGATCCGATTGTCAGCAAGCAAGATGCCAGCGCTCGTCCAATCATGTGGGTTGCGTTTTACAGCGACCGGTTCACCACTCAGGAGTTGACCGAGATCGCCGAGACGCGAGTGAAAGATCTGCTGCAAACCGTGCCAGGGGTCAGTTCGGTGATTATTGGTGGAGAAAAGCGCTTCGCGGTAAGGATTTGGCTCGATTCCGCTCAAATGGCTGCGCGTGAAGTTACAGTTCTGGATGTGGAACGGGCTTTGCGTGAGCAAAACGTGGAACTTCCAAGTGGCCGGGTGGAAAGCGTGGATCGCGAGTTTACAATTCAAACCCTAGCGGCCTTCAACGCGGTGGAGCAGTTCGAAGACTTAGTCATCCGACAGGACGGAGCCAACATGGTGCGTTTGATTGATATCGGGCGGGTTGAACCGGGTGTTGAAGACGAGCGCAGCATCGCCCGCTACAACTCCCGTCCAGCAATTGGCTTGGGGATCGTCCGACAATCGAAAAGCAACGTGGTTGCAGTGGCGGATGGGGTGAAAGCGGAAATGGAAAGAATTATGCCGAGTCTACCTGAGGGAATCGAGATGCGGTTTCCGTATGACGAGTCGCTGTTTGTGCGCAAGTCCCTTAAGGAAGTTTTCGAGACACTTCTGATCGCTTTCGCTTTGGTGGTGGGAGTTATCTTTCTTTTTCTACGGAATATCCGACCGACCATTATTCCTTCCATCTCGATTCCGGTATCCATCATCGGTACGTTTTTGGTCCTCTATTTGCTCGGCTTCTCCATCAACACCTTTACCTTACTCGCCTTGGTGCTGGCGATCGGGATTGTGGTCGATGACGCCATTGTTGTTTTAGAAAATATCTATCGGCATATCGAAGACGGAAAAACGCCCTTGGAAGCAGCCATTCAATCCATGCGGGAAATTGGTTTCGCAATCATCACGATCACCCTTTCTTTGGTGGCGGTCTTTTTGCCGATCGCGTTTCTCGGAGGTACGGTCGGCCGACTCCTCGTTGAATTCGCAGTAGCCCTGACGACTGCTGTGGTCATATCCGCGTTTGTGGCCTTAACACTTTCGCCGATGGTCTCGAGCCGTATTCTGAAAAGCAAGAGTCAGGTCAAGCATGGACGTGTTTTTCTTTTCTTCGAAAAGGTGCTGGACAACATCACCGATTCCTACCAAAAAACACTGCGTTGGGCCTTAGGCCACCGAGTTGCAGTTTTGGCGGTGGCAGCCGGATCACTCGTACTGGCGGGTTACTTTTTGAGTCAATTGGATCAAGATTTTCTCCCGGAGGAAGACAAAGGTCGCTTGCTTAGTATCGCAGTGACCCCGGAAGGGTCCACTCCGGAATACACCGACCGGATGGCAAGACAGATGGAGGAGATTGTGCAAGGATTTCGCGAGGTTGAAGGTTATTTCACAGCTGTTGCGCTGCCGTTTAACGGCCCGGGTAACGCATCTCAGGCATTTATGTTTATGCGCCTTGTTGAAGGTGAGCGCCGACGCGTGCAAGATATTGTGCAGGGACCGTTTGGTTTGGGTGCCCAATTCTTTTTTAATGTGGAAGGCGCGTTCAGTTTTCCGCTGATCCCTAAGGCGGTTGACACCGGGTTTGCTCAACCGTTCCAGTTGGTGCTGAGTCATCCGGATCTGGACCAGCTCAATCAGGCCACCCAAGCTGTTGCTGGTGAACTTCGGCAAGCTGGCTTTTTGGTTCCCAATACCGTGAGAAGTTCTTTTGAACTCACCAAGCCAGAACTCCGAGTGTCCATCAATCGGGACCGCGCTTCTACGCTCAATGTGTCTATTGCCGATATTAGCCGGACGTTGCAGGTGCTTTTTGGCGGAGTTGAAGTCAGTACCTTTAAGCGTGGTGGACGTGAATACGAAGTTATTGCGCAGCTTGACCGTGAGCGTCGCATGACTCCTAGCGATCTCGAACGAGTGACCGTCCGCAATTCAGAAGGCGTGCTGATTCAACTGAGTAATTTGGTCACTGTCAATGAGGCGGCCGGCCCCAACGCTATTGAGCGTTTTCAAAGGCTTCGTTCAGCCACCATTGAAGGAACGCCGGCCGGGGTGCCGTTGGGAACCGCAGTCGAGCAGGCCGAAGTCCTCTTAGCAGAGATGGACCTGCCCGATCAGATGGTTTACGATTGGAAAGGCGAAGCGCGGGATTTGCGTGAAACAACCGCAAACTTTCTTTTCTTTTTCCTGCTTGCTTCCGTGGTGGTCTACATGGTGTTGGCCGCCCAGTTTGAGAGTTTTGCTCATCCTTTCACCATTATGCTGGCTTTGCCTCTGGCCGCGGTTGGTGCTTTCGGGCTCCTGTATGCTCTGAGTTGGGTGAACTGGCTCGGTGAAGGCATGTATGCCATGAACAATTACATGCCCGATCCTCCAGTATTTGCGGCGTTTTTGGATGGCTTAGTGCCGCGAATCCCGGCCATGAACATAAACGTTTTTAGTTTGGTCGGATTGGTGTTGTTGATCGGTTTGGTGACCAAAAACTCCATTCTCCTTGTGGAATTTGCCAACCAGCGAGTGCGCTCAGGGTTAAATCCGGATGAAGCCATGATGCAGGCCGGACTCATTCGTCTGCGCCCGATTTTGATGACCAGTCTGGCGACCATTGCCGGAATTCTTCCCATTGCCTTAGGCTTAGGAGACGCCGCCCAAAGCCGTCGTCCGTTAGGTGTGGTGGCGGTCGGTGGGATGGTGACATCGACTCTATTGACGCTTTTCGTTATCCCGGTCGTTTACACCTTGATCAGCAAGGTCGGAGCGGGAAAGAAGAAAACCGTAGAAAAATTGCAGCCTCAACCAGATCTCGAAAATGAAACTGCGCAGGCTGGCGAGCGATAGGGCGACGCGTCCGAAGCGTTGACTTGGGCCGCGCTTGCGCTTTTTGTTTTATCCATGGCCGACATCCTTTTTCATCTTTCTCACCGAGCCACTTTTTTTCTCTATGGGGAGGATGCTGAACGGTATCTGAACAATCAAATTACTCAGGATCTGCGGTCTTTGAACCCGAATCAGACCGTCTACACGCTGGTAACCAACGCCAAAGGCAAGCTCGAGGCGGACGCCTACGTGCGTGCTTGGGCCACCTCTGGTAAGACCGGGTATCTGCTTGATGTGGAACCCGAGTTGGAAGAAAGCTTTAGTCTCCGCCTGGAAAAGTACGTGGTCGCTGATGATGTTTATGTTGAGAAACTCGACCTCGCCGTGTGGCATAGCTTGGAGGAACCCGGTCCAGCCACCTGCCATGAGGCCCGCATATTTCTCGCAAACCGAGTGGGCCAGCCAGGATGGGACCTGATTGTCCCACAAGGGAATGAACCCTACGTCGGCGCAACATCTCAAAGTGATCGTAGTGCCGCTTGGGAGGAACTTCGCGTTCGAGCTGGCGTTCCTCGCTGGGGTCATGAATTAACGCCGGAAACCTTGGCTGCAGAGGCACTTTTGGAAGAGAAAGCCATCAGCTATAAAAAAGGATGTTATATCGGCCAGGAAGTGATCAGCCGAGTGAAAAGTGTCGGACGGGTTAATCGGCGTTTGGTTAAATGGCGACTTACCCAGCCTTTAGGGTTCGCTCTGCCCACGTCGGTTTTTCGTGCTAGCGATTCGGAGGGTCGAGCCATTGGGCAAATCACCAGCTTGGTAGGTCGGGAAGGGTTGGGCTATTTACACCGAAGCATTGATTCTGAGCAAAACGAACCCCTTGTCATAAGAGCTGAAGGTCTGGAGGTGTCGGCTGAGTGGCTAGAGGTGAAACAGCCTTAGTTGGCTTGGTTGCGCAGCCAGGTTTCAAGCTTGTGGGTGGAGATTTTTTCTTGGTCGCTGTTTTGCGAGTCCGGCCAGTCCGCAAGGTGTCGTGGAACCAACCAAGGCGGGAGCTGTTTGCGAAGTGCTCCAATGAGTTCCGTGTCGTTCTCAGGTTCATCAGTCCACTGCACCAGAGCAACTGGAACCCGTTCAAAGCGCTGGTCAGGCATCCACGTCACAAACGCCTTTTTGATGGTGGGCCGGCTTTCTAGGATGGTCTCAATGAATTCCGGGTGCACGTTTTCGCCCCCGCATTGAAACATGCGATCCTCTCGTCCGTGAACGACGAGTTCTCCGTTTGGAGTCAATGCTCCAACATCACCGGTCGCATAGGGTTGTGCGAGTGGGTGCAGTCGACCTTGGGCAATGCTTCCAGTCGCGAGGGTTGGGCCGCTGATTTGAATTTGATGGTCAGGGGCGATACTGACGCGACGCCCGGCCAGTGGGTGGCCGGAGGGTATCTGAGAAATTTGGTCTAGGCGTTCCTTGGTCCAAACGGAACTGGTGCAGATTTGGGAACCAGCCTCGGTCATGCCATAGGTGGTGTGAACCGGCCAACGCAGATCAACGGCTTCTCGTACCCAGATGGTTGGGCAGGGAGCACCACCGACCAGAACAGCCTTGAGCTTCGGCGGAGGCGGTTGTTTTCGCAAGGTTCGGAGCTGGCTTGGAACAAGCGAAAGGTGAGTTATGCCATCGGGCAAAGAGTAGGCCGCTGTAGGAAGGATGATCGTCGCTCCACTTAATACCGAGCGAAAGATAATCGCCACTCCGCCGACATGGGCCAAGGAAAGGTTCAAGAGCCAGCCGTCACCCGGACGAATCGGGATGCGACTCGCGGCACCCGCTGCGCTGTAGATGTGCGCGGCCCAGGAATGCGCCAAGGCACGCGGGATTCCTCGGCTACCGGAAGTCCAGAGGATGGTTGGATGGTTGGCGAGGCTCGGAAGACAGGTGGTGCCGAGCTGCTGAAGTTGCTCCTGCTGGAAGGCGTCCGGCCACCGAGGATTGATGATTGGCAAAGTTAAGCCAGCCCGCCACTTCCGCCACAACTCCATGAGGGCGTCAGCTTGGGGGTGAAGCGGCGGGAAAAACGCTTCGATCTGGCCTGGGATGCCGGAGCGTTTTGTTGGTCGAGTTGCTTTTTCGAGTTCTTCGTAAGAGATAGTCTGGCCGGCCCCGTCACAAATGGCTACGGCGGTTGGCCAACGTTGGGCAGCGCGTTGTAAGAGATCTATCATAAGGCGAGCTCAGGCGTTGGCTGGAGAACAAGACGACCATTGTCAAACCGTAGAGGAGAAGCGAGGACATCACGCTTGAGCCAGCGATAGGTGTCGAGTCCAGCCGGAAGGTGGGTGATGCTAGCGGCCAATTGGCCCAGGGCGTAAATGCCAACGCCGCTTTCGAAGCTGCTGCTGATAACAACGGGAACCCGGGCCATCGCAGGGAGAGGCTGAAGACTGGGTTTGATGATCAAGGCGCGAATTTGGGGAAGTTGAAGCAGTGGATCGGCTTGATTTTCCCGAAAGGTTTCATCGAGCGCTACGGGGGACTCGGCGTGAAGTTGGGCGATTTCTCCTGGGTGAATCAGCGGTTCCTCAACGTAGTCAATAGGGAGATCCTGGGTGAGCTGAAAAAATGATCGAGCCTCGGGCAGGGTCCAACTTCGGTTAGCATCAAGGCGGAAGGAGATGGGAACCGCGCGGTTGCTGTGGATGCGGTGAAGCGATTCGGCGAGTTGTTCGACGGAGTAGCCGGTGGTTTTGAGCTTGAGGCAGGTAAAGCCCAAGGCCAGAGCTGTCTGAGCTTGATCAAGGAGATTGGGACCAAACAAAAGGGCGTTTACCGGAACATTTAAAGGGTGGTTTGGCCAGCCCTCGGCCCACTGTTTCGCGTTGCTCCAGGCAAATTGAAGGGCGGGGTGGCATTGCTCAAGCTTGTGTGGGTTTTGAGGGATGGCTCTCTGAAAACGCCGCAGCTCGTCGCGTTCCAGGCTTGGACCCCATGGGGGGAGGGGAGCCACGTCGCCCCAACCCACGTTCCCCTGATGCCGATATTCCAAGAGCCATCCCTGGCGTTGAGGAGTCCCGCTATTGCTTGTGCCGGGAATGGCCTGGGTCAAAGGCAGCGAGTAAGGATGGAAAAAAATATCCATGAATCAATAGGGTCCTATAAAGGCAACGATGGACACTCGCCCATTATTGCGTTCAATAAGAATAACGCGCAAGCGGCTTGAGCGAAAGCAGAGGTTCTGACGGAAGAGTTGGTAAAAATTGTCAGGTGATCAAATTTGCAATGTTTCGGGGGTGGTATGGCCCAACCGCCGCAGCTCAGACGGAGCTTTGCTCTCCCGAATCGTTCTACGCCCCCGTCGGTTGATAGAATGGGTGTTGATTTTGGGTGGGGATGACGCGAAAACATCGAATGCCAGGCCTGAATGTCTACCGCTCCCCACGACTCGAAGAGTTGGCGGATCGTTTGGGTGAAAGTTTACGTGCCCAGGAGTGTGGACCCTTTGAGGTGCACTCTGTTTGGGTGCAAAGTTCACCCATCGGCAACTGGCTGCGCCATCGCTTAGCCCTGGAGCATGGGGTGGTTGCCGGGGTGGACTTTCCTTTTTTGAACGAAGCTTTGTGGGCCTTGCTTGGGGAGAGTGAAGGCGCCAAGTGGGAGGAGGGTCGCGGGGTGTGGCGCATCGCCAGCATTCTGCGTAGTCGATTGCGGGATCCTTTGTGGGAGGAGCTTGCCACTCACGTGCGGGTGAATGTGGAAAAACGTTTGCTGCCCACCTCACGGGAATTAGCTCTACAATTCAACCTGGCCCGCTGGTTTCGTCCGGACTTGGTGCAGAAGTGGAGGGAAGAGATTTCTTGGCAAGGACAGCTGTGGCGTGCATTAGCTGAAGAACTCTCTGAGAGCCCGCCAAGCGAGCGCTTAACCCAGCTAATGAGCGAAGAGGCCGGATGGCCGGAGTTGCCAGCTTGCTTGAGAATGGTCGTGGTTAATGGCTTGCCGCCGTTGATGTGGCGCATGATCTGGCTGATGGCCCGGCGATGCAAAGTGGAGCTGTATCTTTTTTCGCCTTCAAATGTGTATCTTGGTGAAAGCGAAGATCCCCGGCTGCACCCTGGGGAAGATGCGGTGTTGCATGCATTGCTCTTTCAGTATGCTCGCCTTTTTGGTGAGACCACTGATTTGCTTCTGGAAGTGGAGCAGGAGTTGGGGCCATTGATGCAGGAGGAAGAACTGCCTATGCCGCAGTGGCCGGACAGTCAGCTTGGCAGTTTGCAGTCTTCTTTGGTGGAAGGATTATCCACCTCGAAGAGTGAGTTGGTGTTGGCTGATGGCTCGGTGGTGGTTCATTGTTGTGCTACCCCATTACGCGAAGTGCAGGTCCTGCGGGATGCCTTGCGCTCGGCCTGGAAAACGGACCCGACTCTTCGACCACGCGATGTTTTGGTTTTCGTGCAGGATTTGGACCTTTACGCCCCGCTGATCAATGCGGTGTTTGGTCAAGATGAAACCCACAAAATCCCCTTTAGGATCGCCGACCGGGTAAGTGCTCGAGATATTCCGGTAGAGTCTGCTTTTCTCAAGCTGCTGACCTTAGGGGCGATCCAATGTTCAGCTCGGGAGCTTTTGGAGTGGGCCAGTCAAGATTTTGTAAGTCGCCGTTTGAAGCTAGAGAAGCGTGATCTAGAGCTGTTGGGTCAATGGTTTCTGCGGGCCGGTTTTGCGAGTGGTATTGAGGAGAACGAATCGTGTTCATTGCAAGAGTGGAGAAAACGCTTGATGCTCAGCATGGCTACAAAAGGGGTTCTGGGCATGCCGTTCGCGGGGGTTTATGCTTTGGAGTTTGATCCTTCAGAGGAACGAGACGCGCTGGTGGGAGCATTGACCATGGTCGAACTGGTCGTCAGGACGGCTGACTTGCAGGGCTTGCAGTTGTCCTTGCATGAGTGGTCGGATCGGTTCTCGGCAGTGCTGGAGGATCTGTTGCGCCACGCCACGAGCGAGGAGATTGCCGCAAGTATGCGCTTGCGTCGACATCTGGCCGCCTTCTGTGAATGGACGAGTGAGGAGTGCTTTAGTCTCTCTCAAGTGTTGCAGTTTTTGACAGTGACGTTGGAAGCTGGAGAGAGTCAGGGTGGATTTTTTTCGGGTGGCGTCACATTTTGTGCCATGCGCCCAATGCGAGCGGTGCCCTTTCGTTGGATAGGAGTGCTTGGTCTTGACGAAGGCAAATTTCCGAGACGTGATCCGGTAGTCCCGGTCAACCTGATGGGCGAGCGTCGTCCGGGTGATCCCTCGGCACGGCGGGATGACCAGGCCTTATTTTTGCAGATTCTTTTGGCGGCAAGGCAACACTTGCACTTGAGCTGCATCGGTCGGTCGGCGGTGAGTGATGCCTTGCTGCCGCCTAGCCTGGTGGTTATAAGTTTGTTGTCGGAACTCAGCGAGCGACCCCAAGACTCTGGGCATCAGCTTATCTCTCCGATTCATGAGCACGCGGAGGAAAGCTTTATGGCCCACCCGGTGCACGGCCATCGTTGGAATAGCTCAAGCCAAAGCGCTTTTTTGGCCGCTCAGATACTGGCCGATGGGCCGGTCGGCAGGGAGAAGGTGGCTCGTCCGGTGGCCCGTTTGGGGTTGTTGCGGGAGGGGCGGCTAAGCATAAGTTCTGTGCTTGATGCTTGGTCGGATCCTTTTCGTTGGTTTGTGCGTCGTCGACTTGGGGTCGCCTGGGACGACTGGTTGGACGAGCTTTTGGAGGATGGAACCCCAGCTCCTGCGGTGGAGTTGAATGCTCGAAAATATATGAGGTGGGCCTTAACGAGGCTTGAGCAGGGCGCGAACTGGCCGGATGAAGAAGCGCAAGCCTTGGGTTTGTTAAGTCACGGGGTTTTTGGTCAGACCCAGGCTTGGGATTGGCGGTTTCGAGTGGAGCAGTTGTGGAGCGCTTTGCCTGAGTCATGGCGCGCTGAACCGAACCATGGGGATGTGTTGGTCGAGGTACTCTTGCGAAGTGGCGAACGACGCTTGCAAGTGGCCGGGCCTCTACCAAGGCCGCATCAGGAGATTTTGGCGAGGGCCTTGGCCAAAAAAACCAGTGTGCGGGATTTGGTCCGGTGCTGGCTACAAGCGCATCTACTGCTTGCCGGCGGTCACACGGTCCGCCGAGCAACGTTGATCTTTCAAGACCAGACTTGCAGTTGGGCCATAACCGACGAGCCAGATAAAGCCCTTCAACCGTGGGTGCATTTCTGGTTCAGCTTGCAGGATTCTTTGCCTCCGTTTCTTCCCTCTGCTTCATGGAATTATTTGGAAAGGAAGTTGAAAGGACGCGATAAGAGCAAGGACGGCGAGCAGGGAGCGTGGGGCAGTCTTAAGGGGCGTTTTGAACCAGCGATTGGACGCCATGTTCCGGATGAAACAGCCCGGCTGACCGAGTTTTTGGGGCTTGATTGGATGGATCAAGGCCTGCCCGAAGGTTTCGTTGACCATGCCGAGACTCTGCTTGGACCCATTCTGGAAACAATGGAGGTGTCCCAATGACCTTTGGGATCGAGAGAGGAACAACTCTGCTGGAGGCAAGTGCCGGTACTGGAAAGACCAAGATGCTAATCGATATTGTGTTGTCGCTTTTGGTGGAGCATAAGGTGCCGCTCAAAG
>DAIRSW010000053.1:0-17690 GCA_036804205.1 Verrucomicrobiia bacterium
AAGGTGTCATCAGCTGGAGTGGCGGTCGAGAAGGGAAATTCTCTGGCGACCTAAAGACGGCTGGCGCTATCGCCAGCTGGAACTAGGCCGCAAGCAGTTTCGCTGCGCACGAGACTCCCCTGTGCAACCAACGCCGGACCCCTCGAAGACACAAATGGGGTTGCAGTCGTCCCATACTCCCATACCTATGCGGGTGTAGTTCAATGGTAGAACGCCAGCTTCCCAAGCTGGACACGAGGGTTCGATTCCCTTCACCCGCTCCCCTCTGCGTCAACGGCTTACGTGGCTGCTGCACCACTGCACCACTCTACGGAATGCGAGGTGAAATTGTCGAGCCGGTCTTTGGATGGATTAAACAACAGATGGGGTTTTGGCGGTGGACCGTTCAAGGGCTCGATAAGGTGAATGCCCAGTGGGCCTTACTGTGCGCGGCTTACAATCTCAAAGCGATTTAGAGACAATGGGCTGCCTTCCCGCGGTTGAGAAGCGGGTAAAATCCGGTTGATAGCGGGTTGGTTGTTTACTTAACTCCTGTCTCCGATTAACCGAGCCTCCGCACTTCGGGATAAAGAGCACCCGGACGCCAACCAACCGGAGCCGGTATTCATGGGCTCGGGAGTAATCCCTTGTGTGGTTCATACTGCGAACTTGAAGTGGTCCATCATCGCAACGCTTGACTACGCTGAAGGCTTCGATGACGAGACCGAAGAAACGACCTCTGAATGGTAGGCTGCTCAGGGCGCACTGAATAGCTGCGTCCGATTCTTGGGCTGCTGGTCCAGGATCGCTGCTGGGGAGGTCGGCCTACCGAAAGCACGCGAAGGCGCACTTGGGTTAGGCCTTGCGAGTAAAAGCCGAGTTTCTTCGCCGCGCGAGGAGTCAAATCAATCACGCGACCGGGAATGAACGGGCCCCGGTCATTGATGCGCACGACAATAGTCCGGTTGTTCGCCAGATTGGTCACTTCCACCCACGATGGGAGAGGAAGTAATTTATGCGCTCCGGCTAGATCATTGGCTCGGAAAGGCTCGCCAGAAGCAGTTCGACGAGAGCGATAATGCGAGGCGATTCCTTGCTCGCGAAAACCGGGAGCCTTATCCGGTGTAAGCGGTGTGTATCGCACCCCTCGAATGGTGTAGGGCGAATATTTCATTCGCGCCGGTTGGGGAGCGACCTCCGAAGAGGTCAAGGAACAGCTATTGAGGGACACCCCGGTCAGGGCGAGGATAATAAGTAAGGCAAGCGAACCAAGGATCCGTGCTGGACAAGTAATCATCATCAGGTGAACTTAAATGAATGCGCTTGGCCGTCTACCCTGGAAGTTTTGATCCTGTGACTCGAGGACACCTGGATGTCATAGAGAGAGCGGCACAACTTTTTGATGTGGTGGTCGTTGCGGTGGCCGTGAACTCCCAGAAAACCTCCCTTTTTTCGATTCAGGAGAGGGCGGATTTGATGCGCAAAGCCACCCTGCATTTGCCAAGCATTCAGGTGGCGACCTTGGACGGTTTGTTAGTGGACTTTGCCAAGCAACAAGGAGCTAGCGCGGTGGTGCGTGGTTTGCGAGCCGTTTCGGACTTTGAATTTGAGTTTCAGATGGCCTTGATGAATCGCAAGCTTGCGCCTGAGATTGAAACAGTTTTTTTGGCTCCGAAAGAAGACTACAGCTACGTGAGTTCGCGACTGGTGAAGGAGGTTGCCCGGTTAGGCGGTGAGGTCAGCGAGTTTGTTCCACCGCACGTGTTTGAGGCGCTGAAAGAAAAGTTTAATCTGAAGTGATCCCTCCTGCGAAACGGGTTGAACCGAGCTTGTTTGCTCGCTTCAGTGGGGAGCAACTTGAAGTCTAGCCCCCCACCTTTTACCGTCGCCGAAAAAACGGACGTGCTGGCCGCCGATAGGACTCGCGCCAGAGTCGGGAGCGGGTGAGCTTGGCGTCTTGTGGCCGACCCTTATAAAGCGTCTTGCCTTCACTTCGACGCAGCCCTCGCCACATTTCCGTATACGGACCATGATCTTTCGTCGGGAGAAAAAGGTCTCGACGGTTGGCAAGCGTCGTCTGAAACGCCTGAGTCGGGAGGACCGAGCCCAATCCAAGCACAAAAACCAACGCGGGGAGAAGAAGCTTCGTCATCAGACAAAAAACCAAAAAAAACTGGGATCGTCAACCGCGGTCTTCGCCTTCGGCAAATTCTCCGATGCGTTTATCGAGAAAACTTTGCACAAACCCGGTGTTGTATTCACCGCGAATGAACTCAGCGCTATGCAGCACCGCCGCCTGAAACGGAATGGTGGTCTTAATGCCTTTAACAATAAACTCCGAAAGCGCCCGACTCATTCGGCTAATGGCCGATTGTCGCGTAGAACCACTCACAATAAGCTTGGCGATCATGGAGTCGTAATGTGGTGGGACCGTATATCCAGAGTAAGCATGGCTATCAATGCGCACGCCACGTCCGCCGGGCGTGTAATAAAGCTCGATCTTGCCCGGGCAGGGTTGAAAATTGCGATAAGGATCTTCGGCGTTAATGCGACACTCGATGGCATGACCGCGGGGTTTGGCATTCACCACGTGTGGCGAAAGATGCTCTCCAGAAGCAATGAGCAGCTGTTCCTTAACCAAATCAACTCCGTAAACCTCCTCAGTGATCGGGTGCTCCACCTGAATCCGGGTGTTCATTTCAATAAAGTAAAAGTTTCCACTGTCATCGACCAAATATTCAATGGTGCCAGCGTTTTCATACCCTACCGCTTCGCAAAGTTTGACCGAAGCTTTGCCCATTTTTTTCCGCAATTGTTCATCAATCAGGGGCGACGGGCACTCTTCAATAATTTTCTGGTTGCGCCGTTGCAAAGAACAATCGCGCTCGCCCAAATGCACCACATTGCCGTGACTATCGGCGATGATTTGAATCTCAACGTGATGCGGGTTCTCAATGAACTTCTCTAAGTACACGCCGCCGTTTCCAAACGCAGCTTCCGCTTCGTTACGAGCCTGGTGCAGCCCCTGGAGAAGACTCGCGTCATTGCGGGCAAGGCGCATCCCTCGTCCACCGCCACCAGCCAAGGCCTTAATCATGACCGGGTAACCAATCTTCTGCGCAATCTTGAGCGCCTCCTTCTCGTCTTCGACTACGCCATCGCTCCCAGGGCAAATGGGTACACCGCTCTGAGCCGCTTTTTTTCGAGCGGAGTTTTTGTCGCCCATGGAGCGAATCGCGGCAGCGCTTGGCCCGACAAACTTAATGTTGCAGCTACTGCAAGCTTCCGCAAAACCGGCGTTTTCTGCCAGAAACCCGTAACCCGGATGAATGGCATCAACGTCGGCGATCTCCGCCGCACTCATGATCCGGTCGATCTTAAGGTAGCTCTGATTGCTGGCCGCCGGGCCAATGCAGATGGCTTCGTGCGCAAGTTGCACGTGCAAGGAATCCACATCCGCTTCCGAATACACAGCCACGCTTCGCACGCCTAACTCTTTGCATGCACGAATGACTCGGAGTGCAATTTCACCCCGATTGGCGATAAGAACTTTGCCAAGCATACCGCTTAAGGAGCAAGTCGGAAAAGAGGTTGTCCGTACTGAACCGGTTTCCCATTCTCCGCAAGAATTGCAGTGATGGTGCCGCGACGATCGGCTTTTACCTCGTTCATCACTTTCATGGCTTCGATAATGCAAACCACAGTGTCCTCAGTCACTTCATCCCCCACCTTAACGAAAACTGGGGAGTCGGGGGAAGGCGCGGAATAATATGTGCCAACCATGGGCGAGCTAATCTCTGGTCCAGCGGAGGGCTCCGCATTCGCAGGAGTTGACCCCGCTGATACGGCGGAAGGAGCGGCGAGGGGAGCCGGAGCCGCCACGGGGGCGACAGCCATTAGGCTGCCACGCTCAAGTTTGAGTTTTGCGCCTTCGGTTTCCATTTCGAATACCGAGAGGTCGTTTTCTTTCATCATCTCGATGATCGACCGAATTTGTTCAAGTTCCAATGTGTTCTCCTTACGACAGATGGTTAATAGTAAAAGCGAAGCCTAAGCCAAGAAGCTTTTCTGGGTCAAGCGGTTTCCAAAAACCAAATTCGTGACCCTGAAATGCCACCGTTATTGCAGGCCGCGAGGTGGACCTAGCACTTCCCGAATAACGACCGCTTCCTGAAGCCTTGCGCGATCATGAAAAAGTTTTTGATAGCGCCGAGTCGTGACCGAAATACGCGGTCTTTTGGCTTTGTCCCAATTGCCATACGGTTGGAACTCGCGACGTTCGTTAATTTTTAATTGCGCTAGAGCACGTTTTTCTTGTTCGGTCAGGCGCTCCTCCGGTGCCTTGCGGGCCGCAGGAAAACTCCAGGGTGAACTATCCTCATCGTCCTCGCCAGTCGTTTGCACGTCCTGAACTGGCACTCGCTGAGCCACACTAGGTCGTGGAATAGCAACAGGAACATGTTGAGGCACCGGGGGAGGAGGAGGCTGCTCGACGGGTTGCTCCGGTTGTCTGGGTTCCTGAGCAGGGATTTGATCTGTGGGCAAGCCTAGGGCTTCGAAGAAACGACGAACCCTCTCCTCCTCAGACTCCTCGCGTTGATCTGGCCGACCGGGTCGCTCGCCTGGCTCAGGAAAGTCTTGGTCCTCGTTCTTCTTAAAAAGCCCGACCACCCAGTTAATAAAACTGATGACCAGAATAAGAATGATGAATTCGGAGCCCATTAAATAAGATGGTGGGGTGGTAAACACGGCCCCCAACAAACAATTGTTGGGGGCCGGTGATATTAATAATCTACCTTAGCGCAGAGATCCAGGTTGATCGTTGCCTTCGCCAGCGATCGATTTGCGCATGTTGGTGTCGGCTTCAATGTTTTGCAGACGCTGGTAATCCATGATTCCAAGATTGCCGCTACGGAATGCTTCGGCGATGGCCATGGGGATTTGGGCTTCTGCTTCGACAAGTTTGGCCTGCATTTCCTGCACTTTGGCGCGGTTTTCTTGTTCGACGGCCACAGCGGCTGCACGACGCACTTCCGCACGTGCTTGAGCCACCACTTTATCAGCTTCGGCCTGCTCGGCCTGCAGTTTTGCCCCAATGTTTTCGCCAATATCCACATCAGCAATGTCGATGGAAAGAATCTCAAATGCGGTGCCACTGTCAAGGCCACGGCTGAGCACGTGCTGGGAAATGCGATCGGGATTTTCGAGCACTTCCATGTGACTCGCTGAGGAGCCGATCGAAGTCACGATGCCTTCCCCGACGCGAGCGATAATGGTTTCTTCTGTGGCACCCCCAACAAAACGTTCAAGGTTCGAGCGAACCGTCACTCTGGCGCGAGCCCGGACTGCGATCCCATTCTTGGCGACCGCATCAATACTGGTTTTGCCTGATCCAGGACTAGGACAATCAATCACTTTGGGATTGATGCTGGTTTTCACGGCTTCCAGAACTGTTTTTGAAGTGCCTTTGGTGGCCAAGTCAATGGCGCAGGCACGATCCCAATTGAGCTTAATACCGGCTTTGTCGGCGGCAATCAGAGCGAGCACGGTTTGTTCAATGTTACCACCGGCCAAGTAGTGGGCTTCTAAATCGTTGGTCGAGAGCTCCAATCCAGCTTTGACTGCGGTAATGCGTTTATCAACGATCACGGAAACCGGTACTTTCCGGATTCGCATGGCCAGCATGTTAAAGATTCCAACCGGCGCATTGGCAACCAAGGCCCTGATCCACAGGCCGAGGAAGTTAAAGAGGACAATGACCAGGAAAAGAACAAGAATCGCAACGAATGCGATCAGTGCGTAAAGGACAGGAGGTGGTATTGGAGGCATAGAGGTGTTTTAAGTGAGAGAAAAAGGAAAAGTGATGATTAAATCAACTCGTGCAAGAAGATACGCATGAGTTATATGACAAGATTTCTTTTAAAGAAACAAGCCTAGATCGCAAAGAACACAAAAAAAGCAAAACCGTAGTCCACGCAAGCCCCCCCGCGGGCAAGATCTCAGGCCCGCTAAAAAAACTCATTGGAAGGGCCCAAGCCACCAAGGAAAGAACACCCCGCCAAACAAGGAGAAAAAATAATTTCCGCAACAAACCCTCCCCGTCGATTGTCGCAAGTTCTCCAGGCCTGCCTATCGACGCTACCCGCAGCCGGCACGTCCCCGGCTCCAGCACCTCAGTTGCGGGCGCGCTTGGTTGTCGTGAGGGATATTGTCCCTATAACGGAAGGTGATTTCGAGTTGCAGGCCGGGGTTGCGCAGTATCGGCCTCCAAGGCACCGAGCTGGCACGAGCCAGCATAGTAAGCATCCCAGCTTCCGTTGTCGAAAGTGGCTACCCAGATCAAAGTGAGCGTGCGCCGGGTTTACTTGCAGATGGCGAGCAGCTATCTGCTGCAGCATATGTTCCGACAATGCCACGAGCGGCTCATAACCATGCCGTCGCCCGCTGGCTGCGAGATTGGAGTCACTTATTCAAACACTGAAACGACAAGCCAAGGGAGCAATATGCCCATACGCCGACCAAATCGGGCTACCAGGAGAAAGCACAGACATATTTTCACCTGAAAGGCAAAAAAAGGCCGCGTGCACCCACGACGTCCATCGTCAAGGGTTCTCATAGAAAAAAAAGCTCGTTCCCAAATCGCGTGTGAAATATGCGGGCTAAAGCTCAACCAGTCGTAACGCCCTACTTCAATTTCTGGGCTGTGACTTGATGCTGTTAAAGAACTCTTCTGGCTTCGGCAATGAGCGGTAACGGTTTGTTGGGAAGCTGTTGTGCCAACTTGGCAGGAGAAGCGCCTGAGCGCACAAGTAGAAAACGGGGAGCTTAATTAACGCACCTAAAAATTGCCCCGTGGAGTTCACTTTCTCACCGGAGGTGACGGAGGTAAACACATCATCCGGATCTAGCAGCTGCGCGGCAATTGTTTTTGCACTGTTTCTGAGCTCTTTTGGCTTGTGAGGCTTTCGCCCTGGCACGAGTGCAGTCTGCTTGGGGATCGGAGCCGCTAAGGAAAAGAATGCCAAAGCGGTCCGGAGAAATGGCCACGACAAGCCACCCCTTGTCATGATTAACATGCCGACGTGGAATAACATCGAAGGAAAAAATACCCAACGGCGGAGCCGAGGGATCAGCCAGCATGTGGCTAGGCAATACTCCATGAGAATCACGCTCCAACAGATAGCCTTGCCAAGTTTTTTTCCAGCGCCCAGCCGCTTGTTGATGCTAAGGTAAATCTCATCCTGGGCGATGTTGCCCATGAGGTTGTGCATGAACTGACCACTCCGCCAGTTAGCGCTGAACAGTTTATTGGTTGCTGCCGAGGCGTAAACCAGGCTAATCTGCCGACGTGGCCATTCGAGTTCGTCCTCGGTCTGGACCAGGCAGCCATAGACATGGTTGACAACGGTTACACATCTCGTGGTGGCAAACCGTTGTTGCTGCCAGAGCAGAGGAAGTAGCTCAGAGACCGCTACACAGAAACTCATCAGACGTGGATGGAAGTTGAAGGTCAGGCCGACTCGTGCCACGGAAGCCGTAGTAAGAACAATCGCGCCGGGAAGCTTTTGATCGGACCAGGCATCGAAAATCTTTGCAAGGCCGAGAAAAGGGTCAACACTTCGATGTCTGGTTAGTGAAAGCACGGTCTCACTCTTCAAGCAAAGAAGCAAAGGTGCCGGAATGTCTTGACCGTATACGCTAAGTGGATGGTGGGACTTCATTCTTCAAAAAAGTGGGTTTATCTGGCCAGTAGTAAAATTTTGGCTCAGTGCCATCGGATGAGTAATTAAGTTCAACCGCCACCTTTTCCCCAGGTTTGCGCATGTTTTCCCGTCGTTCAATGGCGAAAATGACGTGTCCGATAATCCGGTTTTCGCGAAAAAGATATTCGAAACGATACCGTTGTCCGACCTCCTTGTTGGACAGACGTCGGCCGTTCACGTAGACCTTGCAGGAAAAAATGCTGATCTGGTCGTACGGAACCCATGCAAAAAATTTGGTAGGCTGCCTTAGGCACCTCACGACCCAGGCTGCTTGGACAGCCAAAAAGACGGCCATGCCAAGGGTTCGGAACTTCATGGGTTTCTAGCCCCCAGCGAGGGGCATCAAGGCTGGACTTGGAGTATCCGAATCATTCCGGCTGTCCGATTCGACCGGTGAAAAAGCGTTCCACGGTGCTACCTACTTTGGTGAGGCCGCGCTCCAGCGACACGCCGGCGCGGTCCATCGTGCGTCCAGTGCGACTAAGGATACCATCGTCGTGCGCAAGGTGAGGAGGCGGTGGAGGAAGTGTTCCTGTCGACTCCAGGTTGGATGAACGACCGGGGGAGGTGCTAGCGCCCCGGCGAGCCGGCGGCACGGGTTGCCGCAGGACCTGTCCATTTTCCGCGCTGATTAGAATGCTCGCAAAGCCGCGACCTCGGGTATCAAGGTATTCTACGGTCCAGGCCGGTGCATTGTTAACCTCTTGCGCGCGTAGGGTGAAGTTGAGTCCGTCAAAACCGAAGCGCGCTCGGATGGCCTCTTGGTTGGTGATTTGAAAGGCTCCGTCCGAGTTGAGGTTAAGTTTGCGAAGGTCCATGACCAAGCGAGCCGCTCGCGGGCTAATATCTCGAATGTTGGGTGTGGTTTCTCCAACAATGCTTCCGCCCTCCACTTGGATCTCGCGAAGCTGGCCTCGGACCGTTTGATCGTGAAAAAGAAGCGTCCAGCGCCGCGGCTGAGGTTCACCGGCCCGGCCTATAACCATGATCAAACGTTCGTAGTAGCTGCTGTCTCGGAGGTTGCCAATGGTGCGCAGAGCTTGATAGGCGGTTTCTTGGGCCGAAGCCTGGGTGATACCTCCAAGCAGAAAAGCTGCGGTAAGACTCAGGAAAAGTGGTCTGGTTACAAAAAAAACTAGGTTTGTAAGAGCTGATAGAGGTGGATTGGTCATGACTTGCAGTGATCTTTAGTATCAATGCCGGAAAGAGGGCTCACATTCAAGTATTTCAGTGTTTTCTTTTCGCATGGGGGTCTTTAGTCGCCCAAGGAGAACGGACCGAGCGGTTGATGGAGATGAAGGCGCGGAGCCCAAGCTGGGTCCCAAGGGTTTTGTGTGCAATGGGTCTCCATTAAGGCGTTCTGGTAAAGTTGACCGAGCACCACAAGCCCTGCCAGATCCAGGTCCCAATGGTTTGCTGGGAAGGGCAAAAAATTGGCCTGGCTCATTTGGAAAAGCCGCAACGCGGGTTTTAGTCTGCGTCGATGGACGTGATGCGCGGAGTGGTTGGCTTGGAGTTTGAGGTGCACGAATGCGCCGGCGAATTGGATGAGCCCTTTGAGAAAAGCGCGATCCGGTCCTTCGTTTTGAAGCCAAAGATGTTCTAACACGTCGTGGGCTTCATAGTATTCCGTTTGGTTGAAGCATTGAAGATAGCCTTGAAAACATGGGTGCTCGGGGGAAGCCTCGCTTTCTCCGGGCTTGCGTCCAGTGAGGTTTTCGATGTATTCTTCCATCCGTTGATGTTTGTGCATATCAGAGGACTATTCGGTCGAAGGACCATTCAAGCAAGGGCATGGGGATGATATTGGAAATTCTCAGCCTGCAACCTATGGTTTTAGTAGGTTTGCTGGCGACGACCTTAGCGGTGACCTCGGCACTCTTTTCAGCCATGGAGACGTCTCTGGCCGCTTTAGGCCCTTTTGAGTTACAAAAAATTCAAGGCCAGGACGGCCGACTTGCTCCGGTGATCGAGCTCTTGAGCAATCGGCCTCAGCATGTTTTGAGCGTCGTGCTTTTGGCAGACTTGCTGTGCAATATTCCGCTCATAATGATGGGGCTCTACTTAACTCTGGAGGCCGGATGGTCGTGGTGGGCAGCTGTTTTATTGGTGGTTTTAGTCTTGGTGGTTCCTTGTGAGCTGGTTCCCAAAGCCATTGCTCACGCGCAAAGCCAAGCTTTAGCGCGAAGATTTCTGCACATTCTTGGGGTTTTAGTGCGAGTGATCGGACCCTTCTCGGGTTGGCTCGAACGCTGGCAACCTTCTTTGGATGTGGAGCCGAGCGCTGGACATTTATCGGACGAGGAGCTTCAGGCCTTGATCGCGATTCGTGAGGAGGAGGGCGTTTTGCACGAAGGAGAAGCAACCATGATCCGGCAGGTTTTGGCTCTAGAAGAACTGGCTGCTCGCGATTTTGTAACTCCACGGGTCGATGTGTTTGCGGTGGATGTCGATTGGTCGGAAGAAAAGATTCGTGAAGAAGTTACCGCTAGGCGACTGCGTCGCGTGCCGGTTTACCACGGGAGTATCGACGAGGTGGTGGGTGTCTTGGATGTGCAGGCGTATTTGGCTTCGGAAAATAGTGACTTTGTTCGGTGGGTTACCTTGCCTTCATTTGTGCCGGAGAGTTTGCCTGCCTCGCATTTGTTGCGTGGTTTGTTGCAGCCGCCGAGGCGTCTTGCCGTGGTTCTCGACGAGTTTGGCGGAATGGTGGGGATCACGAGTCTGACCGACATGGCCGAGTTTATTCAAGCCGATGCGGTGATGCCGACGAGCACGCCCCTTTATGTTGAAAAGGTTGAGGGCGGCCTTCTTGTTTCTGGCAGCGCACGCCTGGGAGATGTGGCTCGGTACTTGCCTAAGCCTTTCGACGTTCCCCCGGACTGGACCATGCACGAATTTATTGTGGATTGGCTGGGTAGGATCCCTCGCACTGGGGTTCGTTTTCCTGTGAGACATGGGTTAATCCATGTCCGGCGAACCAACCGACGGAGGGTTCGGGAGGTGTTTATTGAGCTGAATAACAACCAAAACTTGGGGGAGGAGTGATGGTGGAGTTATTTGCGGTCGGATTCTGTGTGCTCGTGTCTTTTCTCTTCAATGGCTTTGAGGCCGCGCTTCTGCAGCTGACACCCGCTACCGTGCGGGCACGAGTTTCTGAGGGTTGCGGGTTGAGGGTCGAGGAGATATTCGAACGTCGAGCCGAAAACTTGGCCTGCATTCTGTTGGTCACCAATTTCTCGCACATTACGGCCCTGGCGTTGTTGGTGACATGGGTACGACCGTGGTTTGGCGAGTTAAGCTATTTGTTGCTTGGCCTGCTAGCGCTACCGGTCATTCTGTTTTTGCTCGGCACCTTGCCCAAAACACTTTTTGCTCCACGCGCCCATCAAGTTTTGGCAGCGGGATGGTGGATGCTGGCCGGGGCGCGTCGTTTGTTTTGGCCTGTTTTGTGGATGTTCCATTGGGTGCTCAAGCCACTTGAAAAAGATCGCCACCAGCGTCGGGCTCAGGTTGGAATAGCTAGGGAAGAGCTACTTTTTCTCGCGCAACAACAGACCGGGGTGAGTAATCTGGTGCAAAGTCGGATTATTAAAGAGATCCTCAATTTTCGTAAGCTCAAAGTGGAAGATATGATGTTGCCCTGGGATAGGGTGGTGGCGGCCAGGGAGCACGAAGCCATTGAGCGGGTAATTGAAAGGGCTTTGCGAAACCAACTTGACCGGTTCCCAGTGATAGATGATGCCGGGAACGTGAAAGGCTTAGTCTTAACGTTGGATCTGCTTTTCGACCGAGAACGAGGCGGGTCAGTCAGACAACACCTCCGTCACGTCGTTTCAGTGCGTGAGGGCGAGTCTCTCTTTCGGGCTCTCCGCCTAATGCGCGCCGCCCGGGTCACGCTAGCGGTGGTGCTTGACCGGAACGAATCCGCAGTGGGTTTACTTTTTCACGAGCAACTTATCGATTGGTTAACCAGGGGAGCGGAAGGGGAGCAACGTCAGGCCAGGGACGAGACGGGGGCTTAACCCAATCAAGTAAAAAAAACCGGCTGGTCGGTGGGTGGCGATCCGCTATTAGCAAGGCTTAGGCCAGGTCTGGATTTGTGCGTCGGGCTCAGGACAAGAAAATATCAGGGGTTTGTGTATTTTCCGTTGACAGAGACAGTGCAAGAA
This sequence comes from Verrucomicrobiia bacterium, assembly GCA_036804205.1. Taxonomy (GTDB): domain Bacteria; phylum Verrucomicrobiota; class Verrucomicrobiia; order Chthoniobacterales; family CALDSX01; genus DAIRSW01. Next base: position 11,915 of record DAIRSW010000053.1, read on the forward strand.
GTGAGTCTGGTATTTCGATTCCCCTTGCTGGTCCCCGGCGTCAACCCCTTACGTGTTCGCGTTCCAAGCGACTCTAAGACGAGTTGACGTTCGCGGCTATCATCGGAAAAAGCCTCATCAAGAACCATAACTTCCATCATCTGTTTCCACAGGGTTAGACAATTGTCTTTGACCGTGCGGACAGCAGTCATGCAAATCAACCGCAATACGATCTCGCATTGCAATATTTAGGACAGAGTGAAATCGCTTTTTGAGACCACTCCCCCTAAATCTCCTTAACCAAAAACCAACCAAACAAACATTATGAATAGAGCAGCTCTCGTTGCCCAAGTGCAAAAAACCCTCGGCGGTGATATCTCCAAAGCAGAAACCGAACGGATCGTCGCTGCCGTCATGGACAGCATTAAGTTTGGCATTAAAAAATCAAAAACAGTCCAATTGATCGGATTCGGAACTTTCAAAGTTGTTGATCGCAAAGCCCGTACCGGTATTAATCCAAAAACCGGTGAGAAAATTCGCATTCCAAAATCAAAAACAGTGAAATTTTCTATTGGCAAAGCGTTCAAAGAGAGTCTATAGGTTCTCATTGAATTTTTTTGGGAAAACACTTTCCCCCCCGTAGCAAGAGGGAACCCGTTTGGCCCAAAGTGGCAAAACGGGTTCCTTCCTTTTTAGGGCTAGAGATTCAAGGCAATCACGGTTAGTATTCATGTGTCTGTGGTATACGAAATGATTCAGGCGGCATCTTAAGCACCAACGCAGGCTCATTGGTCCTTACCATGTCAGTGGCAAACTACTTCGCCCGCAATTTTGCTCAACACTATCTATGAACGCTTCCCAAGAGATTGAACGGAGCCTTAAACAGCCGAGTGCCACCATACAGAAGTTTCTCGCGGTTCTACAAACCCGTGATAACAGAGCTCTGATGAGCAAGCTTGAGGCTGCTCAAGCGCTTACCCGACGACATTTCGGACGGACCATGCGTCTTTTTGCTCCGCTCTACGTCTCCAACGAGTGCATTAACAATTGCCAATACTGCGGTTTTTCCCGCGACAACCCTATCCTAAGGACCACTCTATCTCGCGACGAAGTTGTGGCGGAGGGTCAGCATTTGGCTCGGGAAGGTTTTCGTCAAGTATTGATCGTAGCCGGTGAACATCCTCGGTTTGTTTCTAACGGCTATTTGGAATCGTGTGTGCGAGATTTGATTGATGACTTTCCGTCGGTCGCACTCGAGGTCGCTCCAATGGAAGCCGAGGATTATCGTCCTTTGGTTCGCGCTGGCGCGGAGGCTCTGGTGGTTTATCAAGAGACTTACGACCGAGAAATTTACAAGACTGTGCATACATCCGGTCCAAAGAAAGACTATGACTGGAGGTTGGCTTGTCCAGAACGAGCGTATCAGGCCGGATTTCGTCGGATTGGAATCGGGGCTTTGCTCGGCATGGCTCCGTGGCACAGCGAGGCGTTGCGCTTAGCGGCACATCTCGAATACCTACAAAAACGTTGCTGGCGTGCCATGTTCACCATCAGTCTTCCCCGGCTGCGTCCGGCTGCAGGTTGTTACGAACCGCCTCATCCCGTGAGCGACGCCGATTTTGTTCGGTTGATTCTGGCGTTTCGTTTAGCTTTTCCTGAGGTGGGAATCGTTCTGAGCACGCGTGAGAGTCCCGAACTCCGCCAAGCCCTGTGGTCAACTGCCATTACCCATATGAGTGCGGGCAGCCATACCGAGCCCGGTGGTTACACTGGACAAGGGAAATCGCGCTTACATACCACAGTGCGGGGCCGGGAGGTGGAAAACGCATTGAGTAATGGTGAAGCCACCGCCCAGTTTGAGATTGCTGATCACCGCTCAGCGAGTGAGATCTCCCGGCTACTGCAGGCGGATGGCCTAGAGCCAGTGTGGAAAGATTGGCAGCCTTTCGAGCCGAAGGAGGCTGCATGTGCAAACTCATAAAGCTGAACGGAGCCTCCTATGAGCTCCCGGTCACCGTCGCAACAGTGACCGACCTATTGAAGCATTTGGACATGCTGAGACGTCCGGTTCTTGTAGAGCGAAATCTTGAGCCGGTCCTGCAGCGTGAGTGGGAGGAAACACCCGTCCACCAAGATGATCGGATTGAACTCATCAACCTTACTGCGGGAGGTTAAAGTGGAAGGGAGGGGGGCGGTTATCTGCTCCACTCTAGCATGCGCCTGATCGGTTGCTCGGCGCGCGCTCGAAGTGCCTCATCCATCAAAATTTCCGGGGCCATGTGAGTCAGGGCATGATGAAGCTTTTCTACGGTGTTGAGCTTCATAAAACGGCATTCGGCGCAGGCGCACGTTTCCGTGGGGCCAGCAATAAAGGTCTTTTCCGGCAGCTCTTTACGAAGACGATGCAGCATGCCCGCTTCGGTAACTATAATGAACTCTGAAGCGGCATGTTGTCTGCAGTAGCCGATCATTTTTTCGGTGGAGCAAACTTCGTCTGCCAGAAGACGCACCGCCACCGTGCATTCCGGGTGAGCGACCAGCGGAGCGTGCGGATATTCTTCGCGAATTTTCAGAATGCTGTTGCGGGTAAATTCCACGTGCAAATAACAGTTACCCTGCCAAAAATCCATTTTACGTCCCGTTTGTTCCATGACCCATTCCCCAAGATTTTGGTCGGGCACAAAAAGGATATTCCGGTCCGGCGGAACTCGCTGCACGATTTTCACTGCATTGCCGCTGGTGCAAATCACATCGGATAAAGCCTTCACTCCAGCGCTACAATTGATGTAAGCAATGACGTAATAATTTTTCTCTCGATGCTCCTCCAGGTAGGCTGCCAATTTTTCCGGTGGGCAAGATTCGGAAAGCGAACATCCTGCGTCGAGATCGGGCAGAAGCACACGTTTGTTCGGATTTAAAATTTTCGCAGTCTCTGCCATAAAGTGCACGCCGCAAAAGACAATCACTTCAGCGTCTGTCTCAGCCGCTTTGTAGCTGAGCCCAAGTGAATCACCGACAAAATCTGCCAAATCCTGAATCTCCGGGATTTGATAGTTGTGCGCAAGAATGATGGCCCTCCTTTCTTGCCGAAGTCGTTTAATGTCTTCGCCTAAATCAAGTGCGGGTGCCGTGGGATCAGCTAGTTGAATCATGGAATATCAGTCGAGAAAATGCGCCCTCTTTTTTATTGGAACGAGCTAGCAGCATGGTTAGGGGCTGGGAAATTCTCTCAGCTCACCCTTGCTTCTTGAGCTTACACTGTGGAAGATAAGCTTCAAGATGAGGATTGGATTTATTGGTGCAGGTAAAATGGCGAGTGCCATTATTCGTGGTCTCAAAAATGGACCGCATGGCGATAGCTGTGTGATTACTGTAACAGACCGGGATGACGCCGCTCTGGATCTATTGATGAGTCAAGTGGAACTCACGCGGGCTGATAGTGCTGCTGAGGTGGTGAGCCGTGCAGACGTCTTGCTCCTGGCAGTGAAACCGGGGGACGTTGCTACTGCACTAAGTCAAATGGGAGCTTTGGGAGCCGAAAAGCTACTCATCTCGGTTGCCGCGGGTATCACGCTGGAAACTCTCGAAATCCTCGCCCCTGAAGCTCGGATCGTCCGGGTTATGCCTAATACTCCCGCCTTGGTTCATCGGGGAGCTGCCGCTTATGCCCTTGGTCAAAGGGCCACTGAAGATGATGGCGACGTGGTGAACACGATTTTTTGTTCCGTCGGGTCTGCCCAAAGGGTTGAAGAAAAGTATTTGGACGCGGTAACAGGGCTGAGTGGAAGCGGCCCTGCTTTTGTGTGCTTGGTCATCGAGGCTTTGGCTGATGGAGGTGTCCGAGAGGGCTTGCCCAGGGCGATGGCTCTTCAGCTCGCGGCTCAAACTGTGGCCGGAACAGCGGAACTGGTTTTGCAAACTGGGGAGCATCCGGCGGTGCTTCGTGAAAGCGTGAGTAGTCCATCCGGAACAACCATCGCCGGTCTTGATCAGTTGGAGCAGCATGCAGTAAGGCACGCATTTAGCGAGGCCGTGCGCGTGGCGTCCGAGCGATCTCGCGAACTATCCCATGCTCTAAGCTCGGGCAGCAGCCGGCCTGGGCAAAGTTCGTAGGAGCCTTTTTTGTGAGACTCATGAAGTTGAGACATACTCAAAAATGGGCTGTGGCTTGGGTGGTGATCGGCTCGATAAGCTCGGCTCCGCTGCAATCTTCCTCAGGTGAGGAGCCAGGTGGGCTTCATAATTCGAGCCAGGCTCCCCCGTCCGAAATCTGGCCTATCTTGGAGAGAGCCGAGAGCGCGTTGGGCGGTGGTGATTTGCCGGCGGCCATCACCTTGTATCGGGAGGCCCTGGAACTAAGCCCGGACCACGCTCCGACATTAACCAATCTAGGGATTGCTTTATTTCAAAGCAACGAAGTGGAGCCTGCCGTAGAATCACTAAAAGCGGCGGTGCGCGCTGGTTTTGATGACGCCCGGGCGTGGATCTCGCTGGGCATTGTATACTTCGAGTCGCAGCAATGGACGGCGGCGCATGCGGCGCTCGCCCAAGCCGTCTATCTTGCTCCGAACGACGCCAGGGCGCATCATTACTTAGGCCTCACCTTTGCTGCTAAGGGGTGGAGTGTGGCTGCGGAAAAATGTATGGTTCAAGCCGTGACCATCGATCCGCAGTATCGCGTGGCTCATTTTAACTTAGCACTGGCCTATCTCGCCCGAGAAGAACCGGCTTTGGAATTGGCTCGTCGCCATTATCGCCGTGCTCTGGATCTTGGGGCTGAGCCGGACGAGTTTGTTGAGCGAGCTTTGCAGGAGTAGACTACCCACGGTGATTGGAATAATCCCTTGTCACGCACGCTCACAAAGCTATGAACGATGAGGTTTTTCAAAACGCAGTAGATCGCTATTACACTGATCTTTATCGTTTTGGGATGAGTTTGGCCCGAAACCCTGACGACGCCTGGGATTTAGTCCAGCAAACTTATGCCATTTTTGCGGAAAAAGGCAAACAAATCCGCGAGGCAAGCAAAACCAAACAGTGGCTTTTCACCACGCTCTATCGCGAGTTCACGGCAACATACCGTAAAAACAAAAGAAGTGTCTCGCTAGAAAGTCGGGAAGTCGAAGTGCCGGACGATACGAGTGACTCCTCGCCCACTCGAGAGTTTGAGCACCAAGAGCTGCTAGAAAAGCTTCGCGAGCTTGACGAGCATTATCGTTCCGTCTTGACTCTGTTCTATCTTAATCAACAGAGCTACAAAGAGATCGCAGAAGTTTTAGGTATTCCGATTGGCACAGTCATGTCACGATTGTCCCGTGCGAAAGAAATTTTACGAAACGCGCTCCAGCACCAAGATCAGCTCCAAGACCGAGGAATAAAAGTGGTGCCGTTTCAGTCACATAATAAGAAGGAAGCTAATGGATAACTCACAAGCCAAATTGATTCTCAGTGCCTATCGCTCCAACGGAGCGGATGCCACGGATCCGACCTTTGCGGAGGCCCTAGAGCAAGTGCGGTTTGACCCAAAACTTGGCGAATGGTTTGCTAAAGAGCGGTCTTTCGACGAAAGCTTTCAGGCAGCGTTTTCCAAAGAACATCCTCCCAGCGGGCTGAAAGACAGCCTGATGATGAATGACCGGATTCTTGCGTTGACCTCGACTCGAAAAAAGAGCTGGCTACCCTCTCTTGAAGCACGCCGCGAATCCTTGCTGGCTCGAAGGCTTAGAAAAAATTCACGGCGGTATGACCGGTTTACGCCTTTAGGCTTGGCAGCCATGTTAATCATCGCCATTGGAAT